>NZ_QPJN01000046.1:0-11219 GCF_003338615.1 Halanaerobium sp. DL-01 | reverse complement strand
AATACAAAAGGCAAGTTAGAGGATATACTGTTGGGCTAACAGGATTTTAAGCCTGTGGAGATGGTGGGTTACCACTTCTAAGAAGCAGGAATCCTCGTGGGCTTGCCCCGAGGAGGGTCAAATCTGGCTGGAATGCTGTAATCATCTGAGTGAATTTGAAATTAATGAGCGGCGCTTTACATCCAGTGGACTTAATATGAATCACAAAATTAAGGAAGTTTTAAGAGAAAAAACTAAATTTTCATATACCTATGATTTTGGTTCTTCCACTAAATTGGATTTGAATGTAGTTAATGTATTTAAAGCTGGGGAAAGAGAAGAAAAGATCAGTGTTCTGGCAAGGAATAACCAGCCTGAAATTAAGTGCAGTCACTGTGATAATCTCGCTGAATTTGTATGTCCAGATTGCATTTATAACAGTGGCGGCTGGTACTGCAGTAACTGCCTTGATAAACATGAAGAAAATGACTGTATGAGAGAAACTGATAATCTACTGCCGGTTGTTAATTCTCCCCGAGCTGGAGTCTGTGCTTATTCTGGCAGTTAAATATTATTTCTCAAGGTTTTGGCAAAGGAGTTAAAAAAGATAGCTAGAGAAATCTTCAAAAAATATAACAGCTATAACATGGAAAATCATTTTGATTTACCTTTTTGATTATTTTCAAGAATAGAGGTGTTAAAAAATGACACTTAAAGTTAATTTAGAAGATGTTTTAGAAGCATTAGAACTTAGAACCAGAGAGAGTAATTATTTTTATTATAAAAAAACTGGTGAAGTTTTCATGATAATGGATGATGAATTGAGAGCTGGAGAGGAAGATCCTGACCTTGATAAATTTCCAGAATGGCAGCGGGAGAATATTAAAGCTGCAGTAGATATTATCTCAACTAATGACTATATTAGGAGTTTCCCCAAAATTTATTTTCAAGCTGCAAAAAATGGGGAAAGTCCAGATGACTATATAAGACTTCCGGATGATTATGAAATTGATGACTATAGCATTATGGAAGATTTTTGCTATTCAGTCGAAGATGAAGAACTGAGAGAGGAACTTCTTTATGCTATCCGAGGAAACGGTGCCTTTAGAATGTTTAAAGATAAGATTTATCAATATGATCTAGAAGATCAGTGGTATGATTATAAAGATCAGAGATATAAGGATATAGCAATAACGCAAAAGTTATTAAGGGTGATAAAATGGCCACTAAAAAAATTGACCTGATCACAATTAAAAATAATAAATTTTCTTTAAACATCAAAGGAAAGCCTCTTCATCCTGATCACGAAAAAGAATTTCCGGAGGCAAATAAGGCTCAGGCTGCCTACAGCTTTAGCTCAACTCTAGAAGAGATCTTTGACTTCAAATACCATGATCCAGAAATAGACCAGCTCAGGCTGAGTAAGTTCAATTCCACAAAAAGCTATCCCCTCTTTTTTGAATATCAAAACTATGATTTTTATCTGGAAGCCGAAATGCCGATTGAGATCTACCATCCCAATCGCGAGATCAGAGAATCTCTGTCCCATCCTAATGATAATCCCAATGTGCTTTACGGCAGCATCAACTTCGGCAGTGATATCGGTTATTCTGAGTTTGAAATTCGCAGTAACTCTCAGGTGGTTTTAACTTTCAAACTGGAAGTTTTTCCGAGTAAAATTGACTACCAAAAGGACTACAATCAGCTTTTAGCGGAAGTAAACAGGGAAGTATATAATTTAGCCTATGATTTTTTGAGAAAGACCTACCAGCAGATGAAAATTTCCGAAAAGCAGAATATCACGGAAGCTGAGTTTTTTGTGATAATTGAAAATATCTTTGATGATTTATTTAAAGCTCTAAAAAGAGTTGAGGAGTCACCTCATCACCGGATCATTAAGAAGAGAAATGTTCGGCCTGCTGCCAGAGTTAAAAAAATGGGCAGACAGAGCCTGAAGTGGTTGAATAAAAACAGCCGCCATTATGATCAGGAGCTCAAGCTGCCGGAAAAAATGCTGGCAGTGGAAAAGGAGTTAAGCTATGATAATTTTGAAAATAAGTTTATTAAATGGAGTTTCTCAGAGCTGATCAAAAGACTTAAACATTTTAAAGCAAATTACCGCAGTTACAAGCTTAATCCGGATCCGGATTTGATTGCTGAAATCGATAAAATGATCAGAAAGCTTAAATTAAAGCTCAAGCATTCTTTTCTGGCTGAGGTAGGTAAACTGCAGAAAATTGATTCCATTTCTCTGGTGCTGCAGATGGCCCCCGGCTACAAGGAATTATATAAATATTACCTGATGCTTTTAAAGGGGCTTTCTCTGAATGGCGATATCTTCAGGCTTTCAATTAAGGAACTCTGGCAGCTCTATGAATACTGGACCTTTCTTAAATTAAACAGCCTGCTCCAGGATAAATATAAGATGGTTAAAAATAACATCATTGAGCTTGATTACAGCGGTATCAATGTCACTCTCTCACAGGGAGCATCAGCAGAGGTCGAATATCAGAATCCAATTACCGGTGAAAAATTTACTTTAAGCTACAACAGAGCAAGCGGAGATTCTATTACCACCAATCAGAAACCGGATAATATTTTATCTTTAAGCAAAAATGATTCTGAGCACCAGTATAAATTTATCTTTGATGCTAAGTATCGGCTCAACACTGCAGAAGATGGTACAGGATATAGCAAAAGGTACAACGGCATTCCTGGTCCGGAAGAATCTGATATTAATACAATGCACCGCTACCGGGATGCAGTGGCAGCTGAGATGGGAGAAAACTACAGGAGAACAATGGTTGGAGCCTATGTGCTCTTTCCCTATCATGATCAAAAAAAATTTAAAAACCATAAATTCTTTCAGAGTATTGAACAGGTTAATATAGGAGCCTTTCCTTTTCTGCCGGACAGTACAGAACTGGTGTCCGAGTTTTTAGAAAATATTATCGATGAATCAGTTCAGAGCAACTTTGACCGCAATCTGCTGCCGGCAGCTGCCGATGAATTTAGACCAGAACCGGAGTTTAAAGTTGACCTGCTGGTCGGTTCACTGAGCAGTAAAAAACAGCTGCAGTATTTACTGGACAACAATCTCTATTATCTACCCCTACAGCAGTCAATTTTAAATCATAATTTAAAGTACACAGCAATCTTTCAGAGCAAGGCGAAGTTTGGCGATCAGAGCGGGGTCACCTATTACGGCAGGATTAAGAATAAAAAAATAGTTAAAAGAGACGAAATTGGTTTTCCCTCCACCAGAAGCAGTGGAGATCAGAACTATATTCTTTTTGAAGTTGAAAGCTGGCAGCAGCTGGGTAAAAAGATCAAATCAGAGGGTTATGGAGTTAGCGGCAGCCATATTTATTCAAATTTAATGCTGCTCAAAAAAGCTGATACCCTGCCTGAACTGAGTATACGCTCTCTTAAAGAATGGCGGCTCTGGCTGGAATTAAAGCGGCTGAAAGAAGATATAAAGCTTAAATTGAAAAATAATAACTTAGATCAGAACAAAAAAATTGAGGGTTTTAAAATCGGAAAAGTTGAAATTAAGTTTAAAGAAAATAGGCTGCTGGCTGGACTGAAAGATGAGCAGCTTGAGTTTTTTAAGTTAGAGTTTATGAAAAACCCGAGAGCTGTTTTAAATAAAATAATGGAACTTTTCAAAGAATATGAGGACAATTAATCCAGTTTTCTTCCTAACGCACGATACTTTTTACGGATAAAACCTGCCTGTTTACCACAGAGAGACTTTTTCGGCTAAATTCGCTAAAATATCTTGTTGAAATTACCAGCAGGGAAAAGTCGTTGTAAAACCAGTCAGATAATAGCAGCTGGGGTAGGACTGGAGCTGAATTACTAAAGTAAAGTAGTCTGTGATATAATAAAATTAACTAAAAGTTAGAAATAGGGAGGTTTTCAGAATGCCCAAAAAAACTTTTGCTGAGTATAGAAATCAGAAAAGTGACAAACAGTCTAAGATGAGAGAGGTAAGAAACTATTTAAAATCGACCAATAAAAATAATTCAGAAAATAATTTGCCTGATATAAATGGAAAGGATAATTATCGTAGTGGATCCAGAAGAAGAAATCCTCAGAAAGAAATGCTTTTATTTAAAATGATGATTAGATCCAGGAAAAATAAACTTGAAAGAATAGAGGATAGAAAATATAGACTTAAAAATTGAGGTGCTTTAAATGGATTATAAAAAAGAAATAGAAATCATTCTAAATGAAGATATTGATAATTTTTCTAAAAAAATAAAGATAATAGCAGTTTTAACTTCAGCAATAAAAGAAAATTTAAATATCACTCCAGTAGTAGTTGGTGGCCAGGCTGTCGAATTTTACACTGGGGGCGGGTATGCTACTATGGATATTGATATAATTTGTGAGGCTTCTACCGAAAAAATAGGAGAAATATTAGAAAAATTAGGCTTTTATAGAGATAATAAATACTGGATTCTTGATTCAAAAAAAATTGATTTAGCTGTTGAGACTCCATCTGGACCACTTGCAGGTGCAGATGATAAATTAATGGAACTTAAAAGTGGTCAGCATACTGCTTATTTTATTGGAATTGAAGATATAATAATTGATAGATTAAATGCCTATGTGCACTGGAATGAAAAGTGGCAGGAAGAATGGATTCTCGGTATGATGGTGACTAATTATAAAGATATTGATTGGGAGTATTTAAATAAAAGGGCAGACCAGGAAAGAGTTAATGATGCATTAATAAGAATGATTAATAAAACAGAAGAAATTAATAAAACTATTTAATAATAATATCAACTCAGTGATAAAACAGAAGAACTACTTATTAATGATATACAAAATTTATTTAATTGAATTTGTAGATCATTTTGTTTTAACTTTAAATATAAATATTGAAGGAGCCAAAAAAAGATTAAATTAATAGTTTTAAATCAGGCCGGGAATCCCCGGTTTTTTATTTTTTACAGGGAAAATCCGATTAATCAAGAATTATATAATAAGTTAATAAATATGGATATAGAATAAAATATCTCCAACTATATTCTATAAAAAAGAGGTTATAAATAGCAATTTTTAAATTGGTTTAATTTTATGTCCTGAAGATAAAGAATAATTGATATTTATTTAAATTTGGAAAAAGATTGAGGATTATCTGTAATATTTTTGGGATGTGATCAGAGTTTTCAATTTTTAAGCATAAGGAGGCAAATTATGACCTGCAGATGGTATCCGATCTGTCCAATGAAAAGATATTATAAAGCCGGGAAAATAGATAAAAAGTGGGTAGAAAACTACTGTCATGGAGATAATAAAAGCTGTCAGCGCTATCAGATGGAAGAAAAAGGCGAATATCATCCTGATAATATGCTTCCTGATGGAAGTATTGATCAGAGTTTAAGCTAGTTTATTCCAAATTATGAAGAGAAAAAGAAAGGTGGTTTTAAGCGTTAAAAATTTATTTAATTAGAAAGGATGATCAAATGTATCTAGTAAGTGCCTGTCTGGCAGGTATTAACTGCCGTTATGATGGTGGAAATAACTTTAATAAAAATGTAGCAGATTTGGTCAAATCAGGAAAAGCTGTCCCGGTCTGCCCTGAAGTACTTGGAGGACTGGATACTCCCAGAGTTCCTTCAGAAATTGCTGCTGATCAGCATGGAAATAAAAAAGTCATCACTGAAAATGGGCAGGATATAACTGCTGAATTTAAACTGGGAGCAGAAAAAACTATAAAAATTGCCAGAATTGTTGAGGCTAAAAAAACTATTTTAAAGCAGAGAAGTCCTTCCTGTGGCTGTGGGAAAATATATGATGGAACTTTTAGCGGCAATTTAATAAAGGGTAATGGTTTTACAGCAGAATTATTAATAGAAAATGGAATTGAAGTTCTAACTGAAGATGATTTAGAAAGAGATTCTCTTTAAATAGAAGGCTGATTTCAAAAAAAATTTGAGGAGTTAAATAGATGTCTGATTTTAAACTGCAGCATTTAATAACAACCGGTGTCAGAGAAGCAGAAATGATAGAAGCACTGCTGAATGACAGCAATATAGAGGTGATTGTTCGTCATGATGAATTTGGCGGCTACAGTGTAATCTACATGGGTTATTCTGCCTATAATGTAGAACTTTATGTGGCAGAAGATGATTATAAGGAAGCCAGAGAACTCCTTAATGGATTGAATTTAGAAACAGATTATGGAAATGAAGAATTAAAAACAGAAAAGCAGAAAACAAACAGCAGTGATCAGGGTAAAAGTATGTCCTTTTATCTGGCACAGATTGCAAAAATAATTATAATAATCTATCTGCTTTTAAATTTAATTGCTTTAATTTTTTAAAGGATGAAATAAAATGAATAAAACTAAGCTATCTAAAACAGTCTCTTATATTCTGCGTCATCATCCTGAAGACTTCAATTTAAAACCTGCTGCAGATTATTTGTCTGTATTAAAAATGAATAATTAGGTTCATAATTCAGTGAAGTTCAGGATATTTGATCCTGCTCCTATTTTTAGCAGAATCTTAAATTGTATAAATAATTTAAATCAACAAAGGAAGTGTAGTCTTTGATATATTTGCTTTTAGCAGTCTTATGCAGTTTATCAATAGCTTTAATTTTTAAATTCAGCGAATCGAATAATTTAAACAGATATATAATTACCTCAGCCAATTATTTTACTGCAGCTTTAGTTTCTTTGATTCTAATTTTTAATCAGGGTATTAAATTTTTCGACTTTAATCACAATGCTATTTGCCATCATCATCTGGCAGGAATATCCGGAAGACTTACAGTGGCTTGGAATTCTACTGGCCATTACTTCAATTATTCTGGTCAATTTTCCTTTCAATAAAGACTGTCATCAGGCACTGAGGTTAAACTTAATCTTTCTCTTTCTCTATGGTGGAATTGCAGAATTCAGCAATAAGATATTTCAGAAATATGCTCTGGTCGACTACAAAGTATTATTTTTATTCTGGGTTTTCTTTTCTGCTTTTTTGATCAGCTTTTTCTATAGTGTTAAGAAAGTTAAGCGTTTACCAAAAAAGTCTGAACTGCTGACCGGATTTGCAGTAGGTATACCCAATCTATTCTCCTCTTTCTTTCTGATCAGTGCCTTAAATTATCTAAAAACAGCAGTTGTCTTTCCGATTTTCAGTGCGGGCAGCATAGTATTAATAACTGCAGCCGGCTATCTTTTCTTTGGAGAAAAATTAAAAGCAAAAGAGTGGGCTTCAATTTTGATGACTGTAGTGGCATTAATTTTGATTAATATATAAAGCTGATAGGACTAAAAAATAATATGTAAGTTAAAGGAGTAAAAATGGAGAAGTTTAAAAAAAGAATTTTTAATAGTTTGGTAGAATTTTTTAAAGAATTAAAATTTATTATTAAAAATAGAAATCAGATAAAGAAGTTAGAAAAAGGTGAGCTAAACGACTGTCCGGAAGAAGAAATTTTAGCTTTAGTCTATGCTCATCACTGGACTGAAAAGAAAGGCCAGCCAGACGCGGAGATGTCCGATAAAGTTAAAGATAACTATGGTAAAGATAAATTTGAATTTATAAATTTAGCAGTTAGAATGATTAATTTCGGTAACCTGTCGGGAAGCAGTTTTGATTGTTTTCTTCATAGATTGAGTTTCGGTCTGCTGAGTTAGAGGAAGTACCTCACTGCTGATATTTCTATTTTTACTGGAAAAATTAAGTAAGAATTATATATGGAAGTAAAGTAATCTAGGAGAATTATATATGGATATAAAAAAAGATACAAATATAAGAAAGTTTGGTTTTTATGGTCTTCTAAAAAATCTTAGATTTTTTGAACCATTTCTCTATATATTTTTTTTAAGTCTTGGATTTTCCTATTTTCAGATCGGGACTCTAATTTCAATCCGAGAAATCACAAAAAATATATTAGAAGTACCTTCTGGTGTATTTGCAGATAACTACGGCCGCAAAAAAAGTCTTCAGATATGTTTTGTGCTCTATATTTTTTCCTTTATTTTATTTTACTATGGCAGTGTTTATTCAATAATTGGTCTGGCAATGGTTTTATTTGGGATTGGAGAAGCTTTTAGAAGTGGTACTCATAAGGCAATCATCTTTTTATATCTTGATCAAAACAATATTGCAGAAAAAAAGACGGAAGTTTATGGAAGAACAAAATCCTACTCTTTGATAGGTTCAGCAATTTCGGCAGTTATTGGTGGTTTTATAGTTTTTGTAGAATCAAATTACAGATTAGTTTTTTTATTTTCCATAATTCCTTATATACTGGATTTTATTTTAATTTCTACCTATCCGGATTATTTAGATGGCAAAACTTTAAATGATTTAAATTTAAAAAAATTTTTCCATTCTGGAGTGGAAAGTTTTAAAAAACTGCTGCTTCAATTGAAAGATTTAAGAAAGGGAATTATAAATTCTGGAGTATATGATGGGTTTTTTAAAATTTTAAAAGATTATCTACAGCCGATATTAAAAATTGAAATTATTTCACTCCCGCTGCTGCATGGATTTGCAGAAGAAAAAAGACTTTCAGTCCTGCTTGGGTTATCATATGCAGTTATTCATCTGATTAGTTCTTATGCAAGCCGCAGTGCTTTTAAATTAAAAAATAAATTTAATGAAAGCATCAGAAGTTTAAATTTAACCTATATTTTAACATTCATTATAATTGCCTTTATTGGCTTAATAATTAATAGCGGTTTTATATATTTTATTATTACCCTTTTTATACTTTTTTATGTTATTCGTAATTTGAGAAGGCCAATAATGCTTGACTATATTGCCAATATAATTAAAGAAAAAGAGAGAGCAACCATGTTATCAATTGAGTCTCAATTCAGAACTATATTTATTGTTTTTACAGCTCCAATGATTGGATACATAGCTGATCTGTGGGGATTAAGAATCATGTTTTTTTCAGCTTCATTGACTTTAATTATTTTTGAAAATTTACTAAAATTATCGAATATAAATGAAAATTGAAGATAATTTACTATCTGGCAGGCATTAACGTCCGGTATGATAATAAAAATAATTTGAATAAAAAATAGATTTATTCGTTCATAAATTTAAACTGTGATTAATTTCACTTTGAAAACAGAATCTAAATAATATATTACAGATATTAAAGATATTTAATGTCAGTTTTACTAAATCACTTAGATAATCATTTAACCTATTAATAAGATTGAGCTTCCTTCATTAAATTAGACATATAGTTTAGATAGTTTTCTCTCGTTTTCGTAGTCTTTTGGACTTTTATAATTTAATGTCGAATGTATTCTGATTCTGTTGTAATAAACAGCGATATATTCAAAAATATCCTGTCTTGCCTGTTTTCTTGTTTTGTAATCTTTTTGGAAATCATGACTTGCATATTGGCTGCCTCTATCAGAATGAAAGATCAAACCTTTTTTAGGATTTCTATTTTTAATTCCCATTTTAAGAGCATCTATAACAAGCTGTTTGGTCTTTTTTTATTAATCGACCAGCCAACTACTTTTCGGGAATAGATATCTATTACAACAGCCAGGTAAAGCCAGCCTTCGGCTGTGGGTATATATGTTTGATATCATTGATGTATTTACCAGAGAAATTGTAGGTTATCACAAAGGCTTAAGATGTAGCACAAAAGAAGCTCTTAAAGCACTTGATGAGGCAGCTGAATCCCGAAACACTGATGATCTGATACTCAGAACTGATAATGGTACCCGGTTTAGAAGTCGATAATTTCAAACAAGGATTAGAGAACTTGATATATCTCGTGAAAGAACAATGGTAAATACACCAGAAGAAAACGCTCATATTGAGAGCTTTCACGGTACATTAAAAAGAGCTGAAGTATATCAAAAACATTATCGCAGCATAACCCACTGCAGGAAATCTATTGCTAAATTTATTGATAAATACAATAACAGAAGACCACACTCATCTGTTGGTAAAATACCACCAGCAGTTTATCATAAAAACATTCTGAACAACTTAGTTTCAGGAATTAAATTTGCAGCATAAGTAATTAGAATTACTGAGAATCTGTGTTTAACAAATCATATTAAAGCTTGTCCAAGATTAGAGGGGCTAGCTCAGAAACATTTTATGGGATCATATACTACTTATTTTCTTTTATTTAATAATAGATATATACAGGTTGATTATTTTGAAGAAAATGAAAATAAAATGGTAATTGGAGAAAAAGTGTATCTTGAATTTAATAAAATTAAAGAATTAGATTAGTGGTTATAATTTAATTAATATATTTAGCTGAAAGTTGTTTAAAAATGTGTTTGAAAATAAATTATCAAAAAACATAAGTTCGCGACATAACGCTGTCGCTCTCCTGTGATATCCTTTAATTAGATTATCAAAAGGGGGTATATCAAATGAAAAAGAATTTATTAGTATTTATTTTTATGGTAGCTGTAGTTTTGATGATTTCAATTACAGTATCGGCAGAAACAGCACAAAATGGTGAATGGTTGGTGGAAGCAAAAGAAGATCCTCTGACAGATGAATTTACTCTATTTATTTCAAACCCCAAAGATTATAATAATGGATTGATCTTAAGAAGAAAAGAAGGTACTACAGAATTAATTTTATCTACAGATTATCTCGGCAGTGCTGGTGTTAATCCAGACTACAGTGATTATTTTAAAGATTTAATTTATCGTTTTGATAAAGAGGATTTGGTAGAAACTAAATGGTCTATTTCTTCAAATGGGAGCGCATTATTTTTTAAGGAAGATAAAGATACTCTAAAGAGTTTTATTGCAAAAATGATGGCTCACAATGAACTTGTTTTTGGATACTGGCCGTATGAAAAATCACGAAAAACAGTTGTTTATAATTTAAGTGGTTTTACTGTTTCAATAACTCCTTACCTGGATGATCTTGGCTGGGAGGATTTGAAATAAAAAGATAATATATTTCAAATATAAGTCGGATTTTAGATCCGGCTTATACTGATTTTATAAAACAACCATCTGTGGTATAATAAAATTAACTTAAAGGAGAAGCAGCCAACGATATTTTAGATAATTTTTAAATATTAATAAACTCAGACAAAATGTCTGGATATTTTTTTATAATAAATATAATTTTATCATTCAGATGAATGATATCATGTTAACAATAAAATGTGATAGAAGTTATAGTCTGCTAGCAAACCTCGTGGGCTTGCCCCGAGAAAATAGCAGACGGTTTTGAATTTCAATTATTATGTTTAGCTAATAA
>NZ_QPJN01000045.1:0-12146 GCF_003338615.1 Halanaerobium sp. DL-01 | reverse complement strand
TTATTAGCTAAACATAATAATTGAAATTCAAAACCGTCTGCTATTTTCTCGGGGCAAGCCCACGAGGTTTGCTAGCAGACTATAACTTCTATCACTACCTTGAATATCGCTGTAGTTATTTGCTGTAACAAAATAAAGAAAGTAGAATAAATATACAGCAACATATTCAAAGGTGTTAAAACAAATATATGTACTATAATTAGAGTTAAGAAATATGTTAGAGTTCCTTGCATATTAATATTTTAAATAATATAATTGAATTGATAGCTAATAAATACAAATAAATTTAAAGATTTTTGGAGAATACGAGGGGAGGAGGGTGAAAATGAGGTGGCTGCAGATAAGGCATTAAACTTGATCCTTTCAAAAATTGAAGATCTGGACTCTAAATTTAATAAGTTAGATTCTAAGTTTGATAAACTAGATTCTAAGTTTGATAAATTAGATTCCAGAGTCGATCAACTCGATTCTAAAGTAGATAAATTAGATTCTAGAGTAGATAAACTCGATTCTAAAGTAGATAAATTAGATTCTAGAGTAGATAAACTTGATTCTAAAGTAGATAAGTTAGATTTCAGAGTAGATAAACTCGACTCTAAGGTAAATAAACTTGATTCCAGAGTCGACAAACTCGACTCTAAAGTAAATGAACTTGATTCTAAATTTGCTGGTCTAGATTCTAGAGTTGATGGTTTGGAAGTTAATTTATCCAACTTCCGGGGAGAGTTTAATAGTTTTAGAGTTGAAACCAAAGAAACACTGACCCGTATAGAAAAGAGAGTAAATGCAACATTTGAACAGGTTGGTGGTTTAAGTGAATTTAGAACAAAAACCGAATCTCAACTTGATAAGATTCAATCTGACATGACATTTTACGCAGTAAAACAGATTGAAAATGAAAAAGAAATATATAAATTGAATAATAAAATAGCGGAATAAACATAGATGATTAAAGCCTCTCCTAAAATAAATACTGGGAGGGGTTTTTATTTTGAACCTGCTGGAAATTTTCCGGCAGGATTTTTAACTTTACAGGGCTGTTTTTTAATTTTATTCATTTTCCGGTATATAAACCAATAAATCTCCTACCTGACAATCAAAAAATTTACATAGGACCTCTATAGTATTGGCTGGAAATCTGCTTACTTTTTGATTATACCAGTTCGAAACTGTGTTTTTATCTAAACCCGTTTTTTTACTCAATTCGAGCATAGTTTTAATATCATTTTCAGCCATTAAAATAGATAATCTGTTTTTTATCATAAAAAATCCTTTCATATTATAGATTTATACATAAAAATTATTGATTTATACATAAAAATTTGTTATTATTAAAATAGTTAAAGAAATTAAACACACTATAAAAAGAGAGCTTAGAGCTAAATTCATCAGAAGATTCAGCTTTTTTGTACTTAATGATACTTATATTCACCAATTTCCCCAGCAGACAATACTATAGTTATCAAAAAATTATACATGGGGAGGTGAAAACACAGTTATACCCTGGTAAATAAAAATAGAAAAACAGCCCTGCGATAAAAAGTTTAACCAACTTAATTATAACACAGAGCTGTTTTTTAGTAAATTTACCAGGTAAATATTTGTTATTTATCTTTTGTCAATATTATTTTAAAAAGGAGTGTCTAGTGTGAGTGATTTAATTCTAAAAACTAAAACGGAAGTAGAAGATTTTGTTAGAGGATGTACATTTTTTGGAACAGGTGGGGGTGGACTGCCGGAAAACGGTATTGTATCTATAATGTCTGAATTAAACAAAGGGAAAGAGATAAAACTTGTTTCACCAGATCAGATAGAAGATGATGCTGTAGTGGCCACTCCATTTTTAATGGGCTCAATAGCTCCCAAAACTGATAAAATAAAAAAAGAAATGAAAAAATTTGGATTGGAAAATTCAGTTAATGATGAAAAGCAAATGCTGGCTAAAGCTTTAAAAGAATTGGAAAATTATATGGATAAAAAAATTGATTATGTTGTACCAATAGAGCTGGGAGGTTCCAATGCTCCTGGGGCTATAGCAGCTGGTATTTCAAATAATATGCAGGCTTTAGATGGAGATTATGTCGGCAGAGCAATTCCAGAAATTCTGCAGACCACTCCTGCTTTAGATAATAAAAAAATCTGGCCTATTTCCAGTGTTGATGAATGGGGTAATGTATCAATTATAAAAGATTCTATAAATTTTAGAATAGTCGAAAGAATAGGAAAACTTATTAGTGCAGCAGCTTATGGACTGGCAGGACAGGCAGGATTTATTTTATCAGGAAAAGAGATGAAAAAATACATAGTTAAAAATTCTCTTTCTAAATGCTATAAAGTGGGTAAATTGATAAGAGAATCAGATAATCCTATTAGTAGTTTAATAGATGAGCTTAATGGATGGAAGCTCGGCAAAGGAAAGATAACTAAATTAGATGATGAAGATAAAGATGGATATTACTGGGGTACCACACATATTAAAGGTACAGACAAATTTAAAAATGATGAATTTAAAATCTGGTTTAAAAACGAGAATCATATCTGCTACAAAAATGATAAAGTAATTGCCACAAGTCCTGATATTATTGTATTACTAAATACTGATACTGGTGAACCTGTAACTAATGGTGAGCTTAATATCGGAGATAGTGTTACTATAATAGGAGTAAAAGGAAATGACAAATTTAGAACTGAAAAAGGAATAAAAGTACTTGGGCCAAAATATTTTGGTTTTGAAGATATTGACTATACAGAAATTGAAAAGCTAAATTGAGTTAAAAATATAATAAAGCAGTAAGGAATTTTCCTTACTGCTTATAATTAATAAAAAAGTATATGGAGGTTTCTAAAGTGAGCAAAGAAAACGGTGAATTTTATGACTATCCAACTGAACCGGTTCCTCAGAGTGAAAGAAGAACTTTATATAATTTATCAGTTGTTACTGCCGGACTTGCAGTAGCAATGTCAACATTATATACAGGGGCTTCCCTGGCTCAAATGCTGACATATAAAGGGGCAGTAATTTCCATACTAATAGGCTGTTGTGTATTATTTTTAATAGCTGGAATATTAGGAGCAATTGGTACAGAAACAGGAGTTTGTTTTTCTGTACTGGCCAGACATTCATTTGGTAGAGATGGATCTAAAATAATAGGTTTAATCTGGACAGTATCATTAACAGGGTGGTATGCATATCAGTGCGGTTTTTTTGGGGAAACGATAAATTTAATTTGGCCGGACTATTTTTTAACCCAGCCTCATATAGCAGCTTTTTGGGGTGGATTAGTTATGATGACGACAGCAATAATAGGTTATAAAGGACTTTCATTTTTAAGTTCTATAGCATCTCCGCTAATATTTATTATGTGTCTCTGGGGAAGTATAGTAGCATTTAATCAGGTTGGTTTAAGTAAGATAATAAGTAGAGTACCTAAAAATCCAGCTGGATTTGGAACTGGAATAACAATTGTAATTGGAGGATGGATTATAGGTGCAATAATGCAGCCAGATGTAGCTCGTTATGCCAAAAGCAAAAAAGATATCTGGCTTGCAACAGGAATTGCTATGATTGTATTTGCATTTGCAAATTTTGCTGGGATGACAATGACAAAAGCTGTACAGACTGATACAATTATGGCAGCGATGATAGCACTGCAGATGGGAATAGCACCACTATTTATTGTGATATTAGCTCAGTGGACCAGTAATGACAATAATTTATATTCGGCTTCACTTGGAGTTACCAATGTATTTAATTTTTCAAAACATAAGGTTTCACTTGTACTTGGTATTGCAGCTACTGTAATAGCAACCTTTGGAATTGAAGATTTATTTGTTCCTTTTTTAAACTTTCTGGGAACATTTATTCCACCAATTGGGGGAATAATTATGGCTGATTATTATCTGCTGAACAAAAAAGATACCTATACATTTGATCAGAATACAACATATAAGCAGTGGAACCTCCTGGCATTTATTACAATATTATTGTCAGCTTTAATTGGATTTAATTTAGATTTTGGTATATCTGCTATAAATTCCTTGATTTCTGGATCAGTAATATATTGGGTATTAATGAATATAGCAGAAAAAAAGAAGTTTGATCCTTATTACGGCAGAGTAATTGAACATAAATAATAATGAAAAGGTGATAACTGTGGACAATGCATATAAAAAGATTTTTTCAGAATGTATGAAAGTTAGAAAAGACGAAACTGTATTAATTATTACAGATGAAAAAAGGTATAAAATTGCTAAAAAAATATTTAATGTTGGAAAAAAATTCACAGATAAAGTATATCTATTGGAGATGACTGAAAAAGGAAAAGACGGAGAAGAATTATCAAAGTATATTGAAGATGTAATGACAGGAGCTGACGTTGTTATTGCCCCTACATCTAAATCTATTTCACATACAGATGCACGCAGAAATGCCTGTAAAGCAGGAACCAGAGTAGCAAGCATGCCTGGTATAACAGAGGACATATTAGAGAGAACTTTAAATACAGATTACAATAAAATTGAAGAACTAAGTATAAAAATCGCTGAAATATTGGATGATGGTAAATATGTCAAATTAATATCTGATAAAGGTACAGATATTGAATTTTCCATATCTAATAGAAAGGGAATTGCAGATACAGGTAAAATCACTCAGAGAGGAGATTTTGGGAATCTTCCTGCCGGAGAGGCATATACAGCTCCTGTTGAAAATACAGCAGATGGGAAATTAGTATTTGATGGTGCAATTGCAGGTATTGAGAATCTTGATTCTCCAGTGAAAATAGAAGTTAAAAAAGGAAAAATTTTGTCTATTGAAGGAGAAAAAGCAGCTCAACAATTTGAAAATATTATCAATAATGCTGATAAAAATGCAAAGTGTATTGCAGAGCTTGGCATAGGCACAAATGATAAAGCAGTACTTACAAGCAGTTTATTGGAAGTAGAAAAAGTATTAAATACTGTTCATATAGCATTTGGAGACAATGTTACAATGGGAGGAAATAATAATTCGGATTTACATATTGATGGAGTAATTAAAAATCCAACATTAATCATTGATGGTAAAACTATTATTGAAGATGGTAATTTGATTATATAAAAAATATTTACCATTATATTAAAGTCAAAAATCTTAAAGGGAAGGTCCTGGACACCCCCCTTCCCTTTAAATTTCAACAATTTTATAAATAAATATAAAATTTCTCCTTTTAACCAGGATATAAAAATTATATAATAGTTATGAGGTGAACAAAATGGATAGATATAAAAAAGCAGCTGATTTAATTAAAAATTCAACACACACAACAGTATTTACTGGTGCAGGAGTGTCAGTAGAAAGTGGTGTGCCGCCTTTTAGAGGAGAAAATGGGCTGTGGAGTAAATATGACCCAGGAATTCTGAATCTCAATAATTTTTATAATAATCCAGAAGAATGCTGGGTTAAAATTAAAGAGATTTTTTATGACTATTTTGGTAGGGCAGAACCAAATGCTGCCCATAAAGTCATTGCTGAATTAGAAAAAGTTGGTTATGTAAAAGCAGTAGTCACACAGAATATAGACAACTTACATCAGAAAGCAGGCAGTAAAAAAGTATTTGAATTCCACGGTAATTCTAGAGAATTGGTCTGCACAAAATGCGGCAGCAGATATTCTGCCGATAAAGAAATTCTGGAAGATTTACCACCCAGATGTGAAAGATGTGGTAAAATTTTAAAACCTGATTTTGTTTTTTTTGGAGAAGCAATACCCGAGAAGGAAAAAGAATTATCATTTGCTGAAGCAGAAAAAGCAGACTTATTTATAGTAATTGGAACTACAGGAGAAGTCCAGCCGGCATCTTCTATTCCTGTTATTGCAAAAAATAATGGAACAGAGATTATTGAGATTAATGTTGAGAAATCGAATTATACTAATTATATTACAGATATTTTTATTAAAGATAAAGCTACAAAAGCTATGAAAAGAATTGGAGAAGAGCTTTCTTTATTGCTGTAGGGGGAAATTTATTTTTTTGTTTTCGTTATACTTCTGTAAGTATAAAGGGAGGAAAGTATGAATAAAAACAGTAAAAATAATTGCAGAGAAAAAATTGTTTTAATCAAAGGGGCGGGAGATATAGCTTCAGGAACTGCTTACAGGCTGTATAAAGCAGGTTTTAATATAGCTATGAGTGAAATTGAAAACCCAACTGTTGTCAGGAGGACAGTTTCTTTTGCAGAATGTGTTTACAGAGGAAGCTGGGAGGTTGAAGGAATTAAGTCAGTGTATATAGATAATATTAATGAGATAAATAAATTATGGTCAGAGGGGATTATACCTGTATTTAACAGGTGTCATGTGGAAGATTTTAAGAAATTAATGAAGCCAGAAATTGTTGTTGATGCACGCATGATGAAGAGAAAAAACAATACAGAAATTGATGAAGCCAGTATTGTAATCGGTTTGGGTCCAGGGTTTAAGACTGGAGATAATGTAAATGCTGTTGTTGAAACCTACCGCGGGCACTATTTAGGAAGAGCAATTTATCAGGGTGAGGCAATGTCATATAAAAAACAGCCGGGTGAGGTGCCTGGATACAGCATAGAAAGAGTTGTAAGTGCTCCTGCTGAAGGTATCTTTACGAGTGAAAGAAAAATAGGAGAAAAAATTGAAAAAGGAGAAGTTTTTGGATATGTTGATTATATTCCAGTAAAAGCAAAAATATCTGGAGTAATAAGGGGTATTATCTATCCGGGTATTGAAGTTGCAGACCACGAAAAAATTGGAGATATTGATAATAGGAATATAAAAGAATACTGTTTTACTATTTCCGAAAAAGCTCTTGCCATTGGTGGAGGGGTTCTGGAAGCAGTTTTATATTTCTCAAAAGATGAGAATTAAAGATATAGGATAATTAACATGTGTTATTTGAATATCACAGCAATTGTTAAAAAGCTTTTAAAAAGCAAATATTAACGTTTAAAAAAGGAAGAGGGAGTAATAATGAAAAAATCATTAATTTTTATCATGTTAATATTTCTTATGATGCCAGCACTTAATTTTAAGGCAGCTGCAGAAGATATACCGATAAATATAGCAGTTGAATTTATGGATCATGCAGCCAGTTTTTTTGTTGCTGAAAATAAAGGATGGTTTGAAGAATATGATTTAAATATCAGTTCTTTTGATACTTACTCAACAGGAATGGCTCTGTCAGCTGCTTTGAGCAGAGGAGATGTAAATGCAGCTTATATCTGCCTTGTTCCTGCAGTTACTGCTTTTGCCAATGGGAAAGTTCCTATTAAAATAGTAGCAGGAACACATAAATATGGATATGGAATTTTGGTTAACTCAGAGTATATAAGTATAGATAGTGATCTGGAAAAAGAAGGTATAGCAATCGGCTGTCCTCGTGAAGGAAGTCCGGCAGATCTTTTGTTACATAAATTTATAGAAGAAAAAAATCTGAACAAAGAAAAAGTAATGAAAAATATTAGAAGAATGAGTCCTAACAAAATTCTACTATCAATTAAAAACAATAAGATTCAGGCTGGTGTTATGCCTGAACAGTATCCGAGTATGGGAGAGAAAATGGGGTTTAAAATATTAATAAATGCTAAAGAATTGTGGCCTGAAATGCAGGGTAGTGTTTTAGTTGTAACAGAAGATTTAATAAAAAAAGACAGCAAACAGGTCAAAAAGCTGGTTGAAATTAACAGAAGATCAATCCAATTTGTAAAAGATAATCCTGAAGAAGCTTCTGTTATAGTTTCTGAGGCGCTTCAGGCAGGTGGAGAATCATATTTAATGGAAGTTAATAATAAAAACAGCAGCATTACTCCAGATATTATTAAAAATTCTATTGAAAAAGAGCTGGAATTCACAACAGAAATTGATGCAGATCAGGTTCAGAGTGTTGTTAATTATATGTCAGACTTAGGATATATAGAAAAATTTGATGTAAAAGAAATATTAGATTTGAGGTATCTGCATAATGAATAAATTTGATTATAACTTAAAAGGACTGGTGCCTGTTTTAATATTTTTTATAGTCTGGGAAAGTGCAGCATCTTTAAATTTAATCTTTGAAAACAACTTTTTACCTTCAATTAAAGAAATAATAGTAGAATTCTATTATTTAACCATCAATGGAGTACTGATTAAAAATTTTTACAGCAGTTTATTAAGAGTTTTAGCAGGAGTTTTCCTTGGTTCATTTTTGGGTCTGGTTGTCGGTATTTTGATGGGCTGGAAGGAAAATGTTAATCAATTTTTAGGTCTTATAATAAGTTTGACCTATCCAATACCTGCCCTGGGTTGGCTGCCACTTTTTATAATATTTTTTGGAGTAAACAATCTGGTTCCAGTACTTATAATATTTATATGCTGTTTTTTTCCAATAGTATATAATACTATAGCTGGAATTAAAGGAGTAGATAATAATTTAATAAATGCAGCCAGAACTCTGGGGGCATCAGAAATAAAAATACTATTTACAATTATTATCCCACTTGCTCTGCCGAGTATTTTTACCGGTTTAAAATTAGAATCCGGAATGGCCTGGAGGGTAGTTATTGCAGCTGAAATGATCGCAATACCAACAGGTATTGGAGCTTTAATGATGAAAGCAGAAAATCTTGTAAGAGTTGACATAATTATAGTCTGTTTGCTGCTGCTGTCACTTATGTGCTTTTTATTTGAAAAAACAATAGTTCTTTTAGAATCCAAATTTACTGATCAGTGGAGGTAAATTATGCCTGATATCAAAATAAAGGATCTTTCAACTGAATTTTGTCTTAAGAAAATGAATTTTACGATAAAAGATGGAGAATTAATGGTTCTCCTGGGTCCATCTGGTTCAGGTAAGACAACTCTTTTAAAAGCTATTGCAGGAATAGTTGACTACAGTGGTTCAATCTATTTTGGAGAAAATAATGTTAATAATTTAGTGCCGGGGAAAAGAAATGTCGGGTATCTTTTCCAGAATATAAATCTTTTTCCACATTTGAATGTATATGATAACATAGCTTATGGATTAAAAACAAAGGGATTTTCTAAAGATGAGATTAAAGAAAAGGTTGAACATATAATAGATTTATTCAATATAACTGAAATTAAAGAACGATATTCTAAAAATTTAAGTGGGGGAGAAAAACAGAGAATTGCTCTGGCCAGAGCTTTAGTATATTCTCCAGACATATTGCTTCTGGATGAGCCGATGAGCAGTCTGGACTACCGCATATCCAAACATTTAAGAATGGAAATAAAAATGCTGCAGAGAAAATTGAATATAACTACCGTTTATGTAACTCACAATTTTTCTGAAGCAGAAGAAATGGCAGATAGGATAGCAGTAATTAATAATGGTGTTATTGAACAGGTGGATAAAGCAGACAGAGTATTTTTTAAGCCGAAGAACAAAAATGTAACTGAGTTTATAGGTGAACCCAATATATTTATCTGCAGCAGCTGTAAGGAACTGAATCTGTATTTAAAAGAGATAAAATGTGGAAAGTTAAACTTTGTTGTTGCAAGTCTCCAAAAAAGCATAAGGAAAATAGCGATTTTGCCTGAAGATATATATGTATCTAAACGTAAACCACCCGGGCCTGATATTAACAGAGTTAAAGCAGAATTGATTGAAATTAAAAAAAATTCCACTTATATTGAATGTGTCTTTATGGTTGATAGAAAAATAAAAGTAAAGCTGGCAGCAGATATTTATAAAAACATGAAGTTGAGCAAAAATGATACTACCTGGCTGACTTTTAACTTTAAGAAAATAAAAGTTTTAAATGGTGACATGTAATTGTATATATTTAGACTGGTTGTGAATATTAAAAATTTGGAGGTAACTTAATGAATTGTAAAAAAATTACTGTAAAAAATGCTGTGGGGGAAACGATTGCACATGATATGACACAAATTATTCCTGGTGAATACAAGGGAGCGAGATTTAAAAAAGGTCATGTGGTGGAAGAAGAAGATATTTCGGTGCTGAGAGATATGGGAAAAGAAAGTCTATATATTATAGATCTAAAGCCAGATGATCTACATGAAGATGAAGCAGCTTTGAGAATTGCAGAAGCTGTCTGTGGTGAAGGATTTACATTTGCTGGCCCGGAAGAAGGTAAGGTAACATTGGAGGCTTCTTATTCCGGTATAATGAAAATAAACAAAGAACTTCTGATAAAAGCAAATAATGTTAAGGATGTATTAATAACATCAATACACAATAAAGTCCCCGTCAGAAAAGGAGACAGTGCAGCCGGAATCAGAATAAACCCACTTGTTATCAGCGAAAAAATAATAAAAAAGATTGAAAATATGGCTGCTGATAAATATATTTTTGAGGTTTCTCCATTTAAGAATTATAAAGTAGGCCTGGTTGTTACCGGAAACGAAGTTTATCACGGGAGAATAGAAGATAAATTTGTGCCTACAATTAAAAGAAAATTAAATAGATGGGGTGGAGAACTGCTGGATTTTACCTTTGTTCCTGATAATAGAGATTTAATTAAAGATGCTTTATTGGATTTGAAAGAAAAAGGTGCAGAACTGTTAATAACAGGAGGTGGTATGTCAGTTGATCCTGATGATCTGACACCTTCTGGTATAAGAGCTACTGGAGCAGAAATAATAAGTTATGGGGCTCCTGTACTGCCTGGGAATAAATTGATGCTGGCATATTTAGACAATATTCCTGTTTTAGGACTGCCGGCCTGTGTTCTTTATTATAAAATTACTGTTTTTGATATTATTTATCCCAGAATACTTGCCGGAGAGAAGATCAGCAGAGAAGATATTGTTCAGCTTGGTTTGGGAGGTTTCTGCAGACACTGTGAAGTCTGTCAGTATCCAAATTGTTCTTTTGGAAAAATAAACTAATATTATGGAAATGGAAGTGATATAATATGAATGTACTGAGTAAAACTAAAAATGAATTTTTTAAAATAATAAAAGACTATAGTATAGAAAAAGAAAAAATCGATATAGAAATAATGGGTCTTTCTCCAGAAGAGGCTATAGGTAATCCCGGCAGAGATGATTTTCCTCTGCTGATCGGCAGAGAAGTCATGATACAGGCAGACTATTCGGGCAGTTTTGGCCAGGCTTTTACAGATCATCCTGGCAGATTTAATGGATCTATCTCAGATGTTATTAATCTAAAACTGAATAATAATTATCATCGTGCACTTTTTATTTCTACTGTTAATGCTGTGTTAAATCATTTAAATATGGCAGAAAAAACTATACACTGCCGGGATCAGGAACCACATAAATGTTCTCAGGAAATGGTAAAATGGATTAAAAAAAATAGTGATGCAGAGCATATTGGAATAATTGGTTATCAGCCGGCAATAACTGAAGAATGCAGTAAAGTTTTTGGATCTAAAAATGTTAGAGTGACTGATTTAAATCCAAAATTGATCTCTGAATATAAAGATGGTGTTAAAATATGGAATGGTAATACTGATACAGAAGAACTTATTAAAGAGTCAGATCTGGTGCTTGTCACAGGATCTTCTGTAGTAAATAATTCAATAGATAATATAATAGAAACATTGAACAGCAATGAAAGAGAATATTACTTTTTTGGAAATACAATTGCAGGAGCGGCAGTTCTGGCAGATTTGCCCAGACTTTGTTTTTATGGTCATTAAAATATAAAATTATATCAGAATGGGGATTGATTTTATGAAAGAATTAATTGATAAATTTGGAAGGAAAATAAATCATTTAAGAATTTCAGTAACTGACCGCTGCAATCTCCGCTGTATTTACTGTATGCCGCTTGGTTTTGATATTTCTGAAGAAAAATTCTACAGCAGTGAAAAAATAAAAGAATATATTTCAGAAAAATTTAATCTTTATTCAGCTCAAATTGAGGGCAGTGGCCCGGCCAGATATTATAAAGTAGAGGAAGCGAAAGGAAGTATAGGCTTTATTTCTGCAATCAGTAATAATTTCTGTGCCAATTGTAATAGATTGAGATTAACTGCAGATGGAAAAATTAAACCCTGTCTTGGTAATAATATAGAAGTTAAAATAGCAGATAGAATGTCAGAAGGTGATAGAAGTTATAGTCTGCTAGCAAACCTCGTGGGCTTGCCCCGAGAAAATAGCAGACGGTTTTGAATTTCAATTATTATGTTTAGCTAATAA
>NZ_QPJN01000044.1:0-12962 GCF_003338615.1 Halanaerobium sp. DL-01 | reverse complement strand
TTATTAGCTAAACATAATAATTGAAATTCAAAACCGTCTGCTATTTTCTCGGGGCAAGCCCACGAGGTTTGCTAGCAGACTATAACTTCTATCACCAAAATATACACCACCTATTTCTTTATCCAGAGCCGGGCCTGCAACCACTTCCAGATCAAACTCATCTGCAAATTCTCTAACAGTCATATCTTATTCTCCTTTATAATTTTTTGTCAACATTTTACCCTTCTATATCCTCTTTTCTGCTTCCTCCCGGGTTATTCCTTTATATTTAGCAATAATAAATGCCCTTAGATCAGTAATTAAGGAATAGAAAATAGGAATTACAAATAATGTTAAGAAAGTAGCAAATGTCAGTCCACTTACAATAACTATCCCCATTGGCTGAGTTGATTCTGAACCTTCGCCAATACCAATAGCAATAGGCAGCAGACCCAGAATTGTTGTCAGTGCAGTCATCATAATAGGCCTCAGCCTAACCGTTCCAGCTGTTATAATAGCTTCAATCTTTTCTGTACCTCTGCGGCGCAGCTGATTAATATAATCAACCATTACTATAGCATTATTAACAACTATACCAGACAGAGTTATTAAACCCAATATTGAAGCAACAGAAACTATAGAGTTGGTTATATACATCCCAAATATTACACCTATCAAAGCCAGTGGAATAGTGAACATAATTGTAAATGGATGGACTAATGATTCAAATTGAGAAGCCATAACCATATAAATTAAAATTACAGCCAGTCCGAAAGCCATCCCAAGACTGCTGAATGATTCCTGCATATCTTCAAATTCACCTTCATAGCTGAATCTATAACCATCCGGTAATTCTAATTCTGATAAGCGAGATTGAATCTGAGTCATTACTGTACCAAGGTCTACACCGTGAATATCAGCAGTTATTTCAGAATGACGCTCCTGATCTTTGCGTAAAATTTCTACTGGTCCTTCAGCAATTTCCAGATCTGCTATCCTGCTTAATGGTATCATTTCACCAGATGCAGTTTGAATATTAAGTTCTGGCACCTGAGACATCTGTTCTATTTGATCTTCTTCCAGACGAATTCTAATATCATATTCATCACCGGTAACTTCATATCTGGTTGCAGTACTTCCATTGATAGCTGTTCTAACTGTATTTGCAATTTGACTTACATTTAAACCAAAGCGGCTTGCAATAGAGCGGTTAACCTTTATTCTATATTCGGGCTGTCCTTCTGAAAAACTATTGTCAATTTCTCTTAAGCCCTCAATATCTTCTATGGCTGTAGTGGCTTTTGCAGTTTCCTGCTCTAATACATCTAAATCGTCCCCAAATAGTTTTACATTAACTGGTGCACCTCCACCAAAGTCCTGCTGTTCTTCGACAGTGAGGTCTACATCAGGGATATTAATTTTTTGTCGAATTTCTTCCATTACTTCTGCTGTTGACCGATCTCTCTCAGCCAGATCAACCAGGTCCACACTTATAATTCCCACATGACTGCTGGAAGAAGTAGACATCCTCTGACTATCAGATCCAACTGTAGCAATTACTGTTTTAATTTCTTCTATATTCATCAGTACAGATTCAATTTCTGTAGAAACTTCGTTGGAACGTGATAATGAAGTCCCTACCGGGAGTTCATAGGTGACTGAAAATGATCCCTGATCTGTACTGGGCATAAATTCAAATCCTATTTGTGGAATTAGTGCCAAACTACCGATCAGCAGAACTACTAATAATGCGACAACTACCCAGCGGTGTTTAAGCACTCTGCTCAGTGCTGTCCGATAAATTTTTCTTATTCTACCTTCTTTTTCAGTTCTGTCTAATTCTTTCTGTGTAACTTTCAAAATCTTGGAAGACAGCATAGGAATCAGGGTTAAAGCAACTATCAGAGAAGCAATTAAAGAAAAAGCTACTGTGAGTGCCAGGTCCTTAAATAACTGACCTGCCATTCCTTCAACAAAAACTATGGGTAAAAAAACAACTACAGTAGTAATTGTGGAAGCAACAATAGCCATTCCAACCTCAGAGGATCCTTCTCGGGCAGCTTCCACTTTACCCTCACCTAAACTACGGTATCTATAAATATTTTCCAGAACAACTACTGCATTATCAACCAGCATACCGACTCCAAGAGCAAGACCACCAAGAGATATAACATTTAAATTAACATCAGCAAAGTACATTAAGATAAAAGTGCCAATAATTGAAATCGGCATCGCTGTTGCAATAATTATTGTGCTGCGAATATTTCTTAAAAACAAAAAAAGTATAATTACAGCTAACAGTCCACCAACAATAGCATTTTGACTTACACTGGCAATGGATTTATTTATAAACTCAGACTGATCCATTGCAATTGAAAAATGGTAATTAGGATAATCCTTTTTTATTTGTTCTATTTCTTCTCTAACAGCATTTGCTACATTAACGGTATTTGCATCAGTTTGTTTCTGGATTGCGAGTGATAAACTGCGTTTTCCATTAGTTCTGGATAAAGTTTCTAA
The DNA here is from genome assembly GCF_003338615.1 of Halanaerobium sp. DL-01. NCBI lineage: Bacteria > Bacillati > Bacillota > Clostridia > Halanaerobiales > Halanaerobiaceae > Halanaerobium > Halanaerobium sp. DL-01. Next base: position 10,463 of record NZ_QPJN01000044.1, on the reverse strand, counting down.
ATCAGCAAAACCATCCTTAACTTCTGCTACATCGGATAATTTAATCTGTCCATTTCCCACCGGAATATTAATATTTCTAATTTCATCTAAATTAGAAAATTTACCGATTGTCCGAACTAAAAATTCTGTATCACCCTGCAGGACATCGCCTGCTGATACGTTTATATTTTCACTGCTGACAATATTTGTAATCGTGTTAAAACCAAGATTATAATGTTTAAGTTTCTCTCTCTTTACAGATACAATTATCTCTCTTTCCAGTCCACCCTGCATATAAACCTGAGCAACCCCCGAAATTCTTTCCAGACGGGGAATTAATTCATCTTCAACTTCCTCTTTAATTTCATCTATTTCCAATCCATCTGCTGAAACACCATAATTCATAATCGGAATCATAGCAGGATCAAATTTAAAGATCAGGGGTTCATCTGCATCTTCCGGTAAAATTGCATCACTAATTAAATTAACCTGTTCTCTGAGATCCTGAACAGCAAAATCCATATCACGACCCCAGTTAAATTCTACGACCACTGTTGAAGAACCCATTGAGGAAGTTGAGGTAATACTTTTAACTCCCTCAACAGTAGCTACTGCACTCTCTATTTCTTTTGTGATTAAATTTTCTATTTCCTCAGAGCCTACACCCTCATAACTGGTAATAATAGCTGCTCCCGGAAAAGTTATATCTGGAAACAAATCAAGGCTTAACATTGACAGAGAAACTGAACCAATCAAAAGCACCATCAAGATTATCATCGCAGTTGTTACAGATCTTTTTATCGAAAAATCGGATAACTTCATTAATTTCTCACCTCAACTGACTGACCATCCTGAAGGTTGCTCTGACCTCTAATGATTACATCCTCCCCTTCACTGAGACCACTTAAAATTTCAGCCCGACTGTCAGTAGTAATTCCAATTTTTACATCTTTTCTTACTGCTTTGTTATTTTTTATAATAAATAAATAGGGCTGGTCACTGTTTAAATTAACTATACTTTCTATTGGTACCACAACTGCTGAACCTGAACTTCCCTTAGATAATTTAACATCAGCAAACATTCCCGCTCTCAACCTGTGGTCAGGATTAGGAATTTTAACTTTAACTAAATAGGTACGGCTGGAAGGGTCGGCTGCGGGTGATATATTGGTAATTTCGCCTTCTATATAATGCTGCATTGTTTCAGCTTTTACTTCTACAGTTTCACCTTTTTTAACTGCAGAGGCAGTTGAGGCTGTAACATCAATTTCTGCATAAAGTTCTTTAATATTAACCAGATGAATAACGGTCTGACCGGCAGCTATTATTTCTCCCTGGTCAATATTAACTTTATTTATTAAGCCGGCAACAGGTGCTGTTATTTGAGTTTTAGAAATTTGATCTTCAACCTGGGCCAGACTTGCCTCCGCCTGTCTTACTGAAGCCAGACCGGCTCTTACTCTTTCCTGCCTGGGACCACGCTCTGCCTCTGCTAAATTTGCCGCTGCCACTTCTAAATTACTGCGGGCATTTTTAACCTGCCTCCGCGCATTTTCGAGCTGCTGTTTTAATTCTGTTGGATTGTTAAATGTTTTCTTTGCAAGCTGATAATTTTCTTCAGCTAAAGAAAAAGCTGATTTTGCCTGGTTTAAAGAAACTTCAGCATTTTCAAAGGCACTTGTTGCATTATCAAATTCTTTTTCAGAAATAACATTATCATTATATAATTTTTTTGAACGCTCATAATCTCTTTTTGCCTGCTCATAATTAATTTTAGCCTGATTTAAATTATGTTTTGAGCTTTCAAGCTGCTGTTCAGCACTAACAAGCTGCTGTTCTAAAGCTCTTCTGTCATTATATATTTCTTCCATTAATTTAAGATTTATTTCTGCACTTTCTAAACTTGCTTTTGCATTTTCATAAGTGGAGCGAACTCTGTCCATTTCTTCCTTAGTAACTCCATTTTTTAATTCCTGATAATTTGCACGAGCTTTCTCCAAAGAAGCCTCTGCCTGTTTTTTCTGAATTAAAAGAGACTCATCATCAATTTTTATAAGTTCTTCATCTTTCTTAACTTCCTCTCCAATTTCTACATTAACCTTTTCTGCTACTCCACCGATCTGGGCCGGAATATCTACATCCTGAATTGGAGTTAGGATACCTGTAATTATTTCATTTATACTAATATCTTCTTTAATAGATTTTGCAGTTTCTACAACCTGAGTATTATTCTGCGCAAAGGCTGTAGAGCTTATAAAGACTAACAGCAGTAAGATAAGTATTATTTTATTTTTCATTGTTTATCACATCCTTAAAGTATTCTTTTATGCGTCCGCTTTTATATAAAGTTCTAAATTGCTCAATTTCATAACTGTATTCTGCCTGGAGCAGTGAAACCTTGGCCTGGTTATATGTTGACTGTGCATCTATTACATCAGTATTGCTGGCTACTCCTGCCCTATAGCTTACATTGGCAATTGCTAAATTTTCTTTAGCATTTTCCAGTGAAAGCTTTTCCAGTTCAATTGATTGTTTATTTTCTTCTACATTCAAAACAACATCTTTAATTTCTATCTGCAGGTTTTCCAGCAAATCCTGCTGATTGTTATTAATTTTTTCCATCTGGTTTGCTCTTTTTTTAGCATTTATGTTTCCCTTTCCACCATCATAAAGTGGAACAGAAACTCCAACTGTTAATGACCAGTTTTCTCCCTCTTCTGACATAAATTCGTCTCCACTCCAGTCATAAGATCCATTGAGTGCTATATCAGGTCGGTAATACTGGCTGTCGAGCTTTTTGGTTAATTTTACTATCTGTCTGTTCAGCTCTAAAACCATTAAATCCGGATTATTTTCAACTGCCGTTTTAAAAAGTTCGTTCTGATTGAGATTTATATCAAAATCAATTTCCGGCCTTACTGTATTATATTCTGCTTCAGAAGCAAGAAGCTGGGACAGCCTTCTGCGGGCAATTTTTAAATCATTTCTGGCTGAGCTCAATTCTTCTTTTGCACTCCTCTGCTCTATCTGACTGCGCAGCAGATCCTGCCTTATCGCTGTACCGGCTTCAATCCTATTTTTTACAACTCTCAGATGCTCATTTACAATATTGAGAGCTTCTTTTCTTATTTCTACCATTCCTTCAGCCTGTAGAACACCATAATAGGACTGAATCAGATTAAACAGCTGTTCCTCCAGTACCTTTTCATAATTGCTTCTGGCTATTTCCAGATTATAACCGGCTATTTCCTTCTGTATACCAATCTTCCCTCCCAGCCAGAGCGGCTGTGTGAGATTTACAGAAGTACTGTAATTTTCATCAGGACCTTCAACAGGACCAAAAGATGATATTTGAGGCTGGCCTTCATCCATCTTTGTATATGAACTCTGCAGATTCAGTGTGGGAAAATACGACCTGACTGTTAGCTGAATATCTTTTTCAGCATTTTCTATATCTTTTCTGGCATTTTTTAATGTTCTGTTTTGTTCAAAAAGAATCTTTACTGCTTTTTTTAACTCTAACTCTTCTGCAGCCTGAACTGCTGTACTGACAGATAAAATGATCAAAATTAGAGCAAATATAATTGCTGTTTTATTTTGTATTTTTTTGTGCATACTACTGCTCCTTTCTGCGTATTCCATTCATTATAAAATTATAAATAAACTCTACCTGATTATCTATTCCATCTATATTTATTATTATATCCTGTGTATGTGGGGTAAACAAAACTGATAATATCATAGTTGAAATATGAACAGGATTTTCTTTCTTAATTATTCCATTATCCATACCTTCTTTAATAATTTCAGAAAAAATTCTTATAATTTCATCATGTTTTTTTTCCAGTTTGTTTTGAATTTCTTTATTAATTAATTCCATATTATTTCTAAAAACTGTTAGCAAATTCAGGTGTTCATTTAAAGTTTCCAGGACAGTTCTTATAATTTCACAAATTTTATCTTCAGTATTTTTATTAGATTCTGCTATTTTTTTAAAATGTTCCTTAAAATAGTCCTGGCCCTGTATAATGATTTCTCGAAAAAGTTCTTTTTTGCTGTCAAAATACCAGTAAACCGTACCTTTGCTGACCTCTGCACCTTCAGCAATTTCCAGCATTGATACTGTATGGTAATTATTTTTTGAAAACAGTTTCACTGCAGACTTTAATATCTCCTCTTTTGTATCTCTATTTTTACTCATTCTAAACCCCCTGTATTATTATACTGACCGGTCAGTCATTAATTATATAAAAAAAATTTCATTATGTCAAATTATATCTAAAAAAATTCTCTAACTTTATTTTTAAAGCTGCAGAAAGGACTGACAATCCATCTTCTACACAAAAAAACAGCCGATAAAATTATCGGCTGATTAAAAAAATATTATTTTTTTCAGTCTTCTATCATTCTACAGTATAATCTTCTCTGGAGATATCTACTGTATCAGGGTGTTTTTTCCGACTTTTATTTAAATCTCTTTCTCCTTTATCATATTTACTGAGTAGATTTTTAAGTATGGGCCACATTAAAACAAATACAGCTATATCATCCAGCTGACCTGCTAGTGGGAAAAAATCCCCGATAAAATCAAAGGGAATTATCAAATATATAACAGGAACTAAAAAAAGCATTTTTTTACTTAATTTAATATCAGAATCCTTCATAAACTTAAATATTCTATATAAGCTGAATAAACTTTTTTTCATAAGTTTTCACCTCTTTTTCAGTAACTATATTATACAACAAATCAGCTGAAAAAGAAAATGGAGGTGCCTAATTGACACCTCCAGGTAAATAAATTTTACCGTTTAAATTAAAATACCGGAACAACTGATCCTTCATATTCTTTTAGAATAAAATCTTTAACTTCCTGAGTCTGGAGTACTTCCATCAGCTTCTTTATATCTTCTCTATCTTCATCCCCACTTCTTACAGCTACAACATTTGCATAGGGAGAATTACTTCCTTCTATAAGAAGTGCATCCTCCATTGGATTAAGACCTGCTTCCAGTGCATAATTAGTATTAATTACCGCTGCAGCTACATCAGGCAGAATTCTCGGCAGCTGTGCTGCTTCCAGTTCTTCAAACTTCAGGTTTTTGGGGTTTTCTATTATATCAAATGGAGTTGCATTAAGATCTTCAGGATTTTCAAGTTTTATTAATCCATTTTCCTGCAGCAGAAGCAGTGCTCTACCTTCATTTGATGGGTCATTAGAAACTGCTATTGCTGCACCTTCCGGCAGTTCTTCTACATCAGTGTATTTATCAGAATACAATCCCATCGGCTCTACATGAATCGGATCTAATGCAGAAAGTTCTAAACCTCTGTCTTTACTAAAATTATTAAGGTACGGTACATGCTGAAAAAAGTTTGCATCAATACTGCCGTCAGAAAGAGCAATATTTGGTGTTACATAATCTGTAAACTCAACGATTTCCAGCTTAATACCGGCTTCTGCAAGATCATCTTTAACCTGGTTTAATATTTCAGCATGTGGAACAGGAGTTGCACCAACCTTCAGAACAGAATCGGCTGCAAATACTCCCACAGTTCCTGCCAGTAAAATAGACAATACTCCAATTAATACAATTAATACAATTAATTTTTTTTTCACTATTATCCTCTCCTTTTCAAATTTGTTACGTCAAATCTAATTTTTCTAAAAAAGTCTCTATATAAACATAACCAGCATCTATATTCAATAATTTTATCTATGATCAAAAGCACCGGCAGCTTTATTGCCGAGCCACTGAATTATCTGCACCAGCAAAACCAGTATAACAATGGTCTCCAGCATAATACCCAGCTTAAACCGCTGATATCCATAACGGATAGCGATATCGCCGAGACCACCCCCTCCAACTGCTCCTGCCATTGCAGAATAACTAATTAAACTTACAGCAGTTAAAGTAATACCAAGCACTATAGCAGGCAGTGATTCTGGCAGCAGAACTTTATATACTATCTGCCAGGGAGTAGCTCCCATTGAGTGGGCAGACTCTATAACTCCTGGATCAACTTCCAGCAGAGCATTATCAGTTATCCTCGCCATAAATGGTATAGCAGCCAGAGAAAGCGGTACTACAGCGGCTGTTGTTCCGATGGAAGTTCCCACTATCATTCTGGTAAATGGAATTACTGCCACCATTAAAATAATAAATGGGATTGATCTGCCAATATTAATCATTCCATCCAAAACTGTATTTAGTGATTTATTGGGAAGAATATGCCCTTCTCTGGTAATTGTAGTTATTACACCAAGGGGAATACCACCCAAAACTGCCACAAAAAGTGAAAGCCCCACCATATATAATGTTTCCAAAAGTCCTGACCACATTAAATCATTATACCGGGCCAGTCCTGATAAAGCCTCAAACATTCTCTAACACCTCCACTCTTAATCCTTCATTTATCAAAAAATTTATTGATTTTTCTATACTTTCCGGATTACCTTCTAAATCCAGAATAAGGGTTCCAAAAGGTACTGTCTGAATCTCATCTATATTACCATAAAGTATATTGGCATCTATATTATACTGTTTTACCAGATAGGATATCAGCGGCCTGTGGGTTTTTTCTCCAATAAATGAAACTCTAATTAGCTGGCCCGGACGCTTTTCTTTAATTAATTTTATAACTTTTGGCGGCAGATCGAAGTCTACCACAGAACTTATAAACTTTTTAGTAAGAGCTTTTTGCGGTCTGGCAAATATATCGAGCACTTTTCCTTCTTCTATAACCTTTCCCTCTTCAATTACTGCAACTTTGTCACATATTTCTTTAATTACACCCATCTCATGTGTAATGAGAATTATCGTTAAATTCATTTCCTCTCTAATTTTACCTAAAAGATCCAGAATAGATTTGGTGCTTTCTGGATCCAGTGAAGATGTTGCCTCATCAGAAAGGAGAAGATCCGGTTCATTGGCAAGTGCCCTGGCTATACCAACCCTCTGTTTCTGCCCTCCAGAAAGCTGAGCCGGATAGTGATCAGCTCTATCTGTCAGTCCTACAAGCTCTATCAGCTCATCTGCTCTCTTTTCTCTCTGCTTTTTCCCTACTCCTGCTATTTCCAGAGGAAAAGTTACATTACTCCTAACAGTGCGCGAAGTCAGCAGATTAAAATGCTGAAAAATCATGCCTATTTTCTGCCTTGCCTGTCTTAAGTCTTTAGAACTGAGCTCTGTCAGGTCAACATCATTTATATTAATAGATCCTGCTGTTGGTTTTTCCAGCAGATTAAGCATTCGTATCAAAGTACTTTTCCCGGCACCACTTGGGCCAATAATACCAAATATCTCACCTGTGTTTATATCCAGATCAAGCCCGGATATTGCTTCTATATCTCCCTGTGTTGATTGATAACTTTTTCTTAAATTTTCTATTTTTATCACTGTCAGATCACCCTTCACAAAATAATAAACCGCTCCTATTTAGAGCGGCCTGCATTAAAAAAATCCTCTATGAGAGGATTAAATTACCCCTCATCTTTCATCTCCATTCAAGGAAATGCAGGAATTAGCACCTTACCTATATTTCAGGTAGGTTGCCGGGCATCACAGGGCCAGTCCCTCCGCCACTCTAGATGATTCATATTTATTTTTAATTTATTTAAATTTAAGTTATTTAAAAGTTTATCACTGCTTTCAGTCTTTGTCAAGTTTTTTATAAAAAATTTTCTATTTATCCTGTTTGGCTCACTGTTTGACTCAAAAATTCTGCTGCTTTTCTCAGCTGTATATTTAAGTAACTCATGTATATTTAAGTGACTCAATAGTATATTATTAGAATTCTCCTTATAATGATAATTAATCTTAATCTGTATTTGCTGCAATTTTTAATTTTTGGTAATCATCATAATCTATTCCCCATTCTCCAGGCATGATTCCAGGCGAATTATCTCCATGATAATCAGAACCCCCTGTTATTAAGAGATTCAGCTCTTCAGCAATTTTTTTATATCTTAAAGTATTAACTTCATCATGTTTACTCTGATAAACTTCTATTCCTTTAAGTCCGGCCTGCTTTAATTTTTCGATATCCTTTTTTTCTAAGGGATCTCCATGATTTATCAAAAATGGATGTGCAATTACAGGAATTCCACCTGACTTTAAAATAGTTTTTATAGCAGTTTCTGGTTTTACCTTCTCCTTCTCAACATATGCAGGACTTCCTCCCCCGATCAACTCATCAGTAAAAGCATCATCTATCTCCTCAATATAACTTTTTTTGACAAGTGCTCTTGCAATATGTGGTCTTCCTACACTAACTCCTGAAGCATATTCTTTTATGTCTTCATAATCCAGCTGATATCCCATTTCACTCAATTTGTTGATAATTTTTTTGGTTCTATCTATTCGAGACTGAATAATATCTTCAGACAGCTTTTGCAGTTCTTTGTTTTCTACATCTATAAAATAACCTAAAATGTGATATTCTGCTTCACCCCGATAGGTCGATATTTCTATCCCAGGTACAAATTCTATATCATTTTTTTGTGCCACTTCAGCAGCTTCAGCTGTTCCTGCTGTTGTATCGTGATCTGTCAGAGAAATAGCTTCCAATCCCCTCTCAGCAGATTTTTTTACAAGTTCTTCAGGATTGAGAGTTCCATCAGAATATGTACTGTGCATGTGTAAATCGATCTTCATATTCAACTTCCTTTCTTATATGACTTATATTGTTGTTTTTCTTAAGAAATCAATAAGATGATTTTCCCACATCATAAGATTAATTAACATTTTATTTAACAGACTCTAATTTAAACTACTTTTTCTGTATCTAAATTCTGTCTGTTAGATAATACCAGAAAAGCCCCACCCACTCATGCAGGGCATTTAAGTTTGCTGTTAGAGCTCCCCGATTAGGTAAATATTCTAAATATCCCAGCCTATGGCTGAAGATATATCCCGAATGAACCGGTAAAAAATCTATATTCTGACTTTTAAAAACAGCAGCTGATCTGGCCATATGTATGGCCGAAGTGACAAGATAAATTTTATCATAATCATTATCATTCATCCACTGTTTTATATGTTCAGCATTTTCGAATGTAGTTCTGGCTCTATCTTCTTCTATAAAATTTTCCATTTCCATCCCCAGATTTTCCAGTACATCTGCAGCTACTTCAGCTTCAGATGTTTCCGAATAACCCAAAGCTACCCCTCCACTATATATAATCTCTGTCCTGTGCAGATTGTGTATTTTATATGCCTTAATAATTCTCTGCAGGCTGTAGAGACCGGGATAAGCTCCTCTCCCTTCTCTGTAATATATTCCACCACCAAGAACAGCCACCGGATGTGGGGTTAGTGGTTCAACACTTATACTGTCTGCATAATCTTCAAGTGGAATAACCAGTATTTTTATACCAATTCCACTTGATAATACTATCATAATTAGCAGAAAAATTACAGAGATAATTTTTATAATTCCACTTTTTCCCTTAATAATAAGATAAACTGTCAGAATAAACAGCAGTACAATAAATAGTCCGGGCGGCATTACAAATGAAGCAATTATTTTCTCCAGTGCAAGCATTAAATTTTCACCCCACCTTTAAATTTAATGAGACTTAACACAAAAGGGCTGTTATATTAATCGGTAAATTTATCTATAACATCGAGCAGCTCATCAATAATCTCCTGTTCTCCTTTTTTATCTGAAATAGCATTTTTCACACATCCATTTATATGTTTATCCAGTACTTTGAGTGCTACTTTTTTTAAAGCACCCCTGGATGCGTTTATCTGTGTTAAAATATCCACACAGTATTTATCTTCTTTTATCATTCTCTGCAGGCCTCTAACCTGTCCTTCTATTCTCCTCAGCCGCAAATCTAAGTTTTTCTTATCTTCTTCTGATAATGAATTCATACTAACACCTCTTTTTGGTTTTTTCGTTACGTCACATAATGTATGAAAGAAATTTTCCCAAAATTATTTTTAGAGTTACAAAAAAGAGATTTCGTCATAAATGAAATTTTAGGCACATCCTAATTATATTATATACTCAAATTACACACTTGTAAAAGTGCTTTTGCACCTTGAAATTTAAATATTATTTAGCAAAAAATACCAGATTAATTTATTCTCACGAAACAGCTCAGACAGAACTACAGAATGATTAAAAAGGAAATGATATCAAATTAGGAGGTGAATTTATTACTTTTTAAAACTCAAACTTCGCACTTGCAGAAAGGTTATCCATGTGCGGAGTTTGAGTTATATATCTTAATTAGGTGTCCTACAAATAGGGGGAGGATCATATCAAAAATATTGAATTAAAGTGACTTTTTAGTTCGAAAAATTTTTTCTTTTTATTGCTGCTTTTATTTTATTACTAACTCTAATCTTTTTTCCCTACTATTGTGTTATTTTAAAGCTTCTCTCACATTTTTCAATTCTTTTCTAATAGGAATATCCTGTGGACAATGGCTCTCACAAATTCCACATTCTATACAGTTTACAGCTTTAGCTTCA
>NZ_QPJN01000043.1:0-13137 GCF_003338615.1 Halanaerobium sp. DL-01 | reverse complement strand
AACTAATTCTCATCAGTTTTGAAGGAGAATTATCCACAAATTTGCCTGTTGATAACTTTTGATTTGTTTCTAAATAAAAAATGGGGAAACTCTATCCTGATAATAATTTGACTAATAACGATTAATAGTTTATAATTGTAAGAAATGTATTTATAATATTAATGCTTTGATCAGGATAGTAACTATTGGCATATTTAAAGCGAATCGGGTATGGTGTGAGCCGATAATATAAAAATAGTGAAGATCACCTGTGAGCTGATATTGCGAACACAAGTAGCAATATCCGTATTTCTGCGTTAAAGAATCTGAGATGATATTTTTTAATTATCAATTAGGGTGGTACCGCGGTCCTTCGCCCCTTTCCAGGGTAAGGACTTTTTTTAATTTTATATATTTTTAGGGAGGTAATAATTAAATGAGTTATAAAGAAACCATCAATTTACCAGATACAGAATTCCCAATGAGAGCTAATTTAAGTGAACGGGAAAATGATTTTCAAGCTTACTGGGAAAAGAATAATATTTATGAAAAAGCTGTTAAAAAAAGAGAAGGTAATAAACCATTTATTCTTCATGATGGGCCACCATATGCCAATGGAGATATTCATATCGGTCATGCACTAAACAAAATATTAAAAGATTTTGTGACAAGATATGCCACTCTGAAAGGTTATTATTCACCATATGTTCCAGGTTGGGATACCCACGGTCTTCCTATAGAACATCAGGTTACAAAAGAAATGTCAGATGAAGAAAGAGATAAACTTACTGTTGGAGAGCTGAGAGAAAAATGTACAAATTATGCCCTTAAATATATAGATCGTCAGAGGGAGCAGTTTAAGCGTCTGGGTGTTTGGGGAGAATGGGAAAATCCTTATTTAACACTGGCACCAGAATATGAAGTTAAACAGATTGAAGTTTTTGGGGATATGGCTAAGAAAAATCTTTTTTATAGAGGGAAAAAACCTGTTCACTGGTGTCCACACTGTGAAACAGCTTTAGCAGAAGCTGAAGTAGAGTATGGTGAAGAAAGATCACCCTCTATTTACGTTAAATTTCCTTTAAAAGATAAAGTAACTGTTGGTGGAGTAGATCTGAGTCCAGAGGACAGTTATGTTGTAATATGGACTACAACTCCCTGGACTATTCCTTCAAATATGGCTATTACATTTCATCCAGATTATTCATATGTGGTTGTAGAAGTTGATGGAGAAAAACTTGTTATGGCAGAAGAATTAGTAGAATCTGTTATGGCAAATACTGATATTAAAGATTATGAAGTAACTAGTGAACCTTTTAGTGGAAAAGAACTGGAAAACAAAAAATGCGTTCATCCACTTATTGATAGAGATTCGCTGCTTATAATAGGGGATCATGTAACTTTAGAACAGGGTACAGGGTGTGTTCATACAGCTCCAGGTCACGGTCATGAAGATTTTGTTGTTGGCCGAGAATATGGATTAGATGTTTATGCCCCAATGGATAACAAGGGATATTTTACAGAAGAAGCTGGAGAGTTTGCCGGCAAACATTTTGATGAAGTAAATATTATGGTTACTGAAAAACTCAAAGAAAAAAACCTGCTTATGGATTTAAGTTTTATAGATCATCAGTATCCACACTGCTGGAGATGTAAAGGGACTCTGCTGTTTAGAGCTACAGATCAGTGGTTTGCTTCCATAGATGCCATAAAAGATCAGACTTTAAAAGCAATCAGTGATGTTAAATGGTTTCCATCCTGGGGAGAAGAAAGAATGAGAAACATGGTTGCAGAGAGGTCAGATTGGTGTATCTCCCGTCAAAAAAAATGGGGAGTACCTATTCCTATTTTTTACTGTGATGACTGTGGTGAAACTGTAATTAATGATGATACTTTAGAGGAAGTTAAAAGGCTATTTGCTAAAGAGGGATCAGGTGCATGGTATGAATATTCTGCTGAAGAGCTTCTTCCTGAAGGATATAGCTGTCCACACTGTGGTGGAGATAATTTTACAAAAGAAGAGGACATAATGGATGTTTGGTTTGATTCCGGCTCCAGCCACAAGGCAGTTATGGAAGCAAGAGATTATTTAACCTGGCCTGCCCAGATATATCTGGAAGGTACAGATCAGTATAGAGGCTGGTTTAATTCTTCGCTTCTTACAGCAGTAGCTACTTATGGAAGAGCCCCTTATAATGAAGTCATTACAAATGGATTTACCGTTGATGATAAAGGTATTAAAATGTCAAAATCTCAGGGTAATATTGTATCACCACATACAGTTATTGATCAGTATGGGGCAGATATTTTGAGATTGTGGGTGGCATCTTCTGATTTCAAAAATGATATTAAGGTATCAGATAATATTTTAAAACAGAATTCGGAAGTTTACAGAAGAATAAGAAATACATTCAGATTTATACTTGGCAATATAAGTGACTTTAATTATGAAGATAATTATGTTGAATTTAAAGATAGGCCGGAATTTGATCGCTGGATTATGAATAGGCTGCAGGATTTAATAGCAAAAACTACTGCTGCTTATGATGTATATGAATACCACAGAGTTTATCATGATGTTCATAATTTCTGTACTATAGAGATGAGTTCGCTGTATGTCGATATAACAAAAGATAGACTTTATACAGATGGAACAGATTCTTTAAGCAGAAGGGCTGCACAGAGTACTCTGTATGATATTTTAATGGCTTTAGTTACACTTATTGCTCCAATTTTACCACACACATCAGAAGAAGTATGGCAGTTTTTACCTGATGAAGTAAAAACAGAAGAAAGTGTATTTTTAACTGACTGGCCTGAATGCAGAGAAGATTATTATGATGAATCTCTGATGGAAAAATGGGAAGCGCTGCTTAAGATTAGAAAAGATGTTGGAAAAGCACTTGAAATTGCAAGAGCAGAAAAAGAAATAGGTAATTCTCTGGAAGCAATGGTTGTTTTAAAAGCAGATAGTCAGCCTCAATTGGATCTTTTAAACAGCAACCAGGGGCTTTTAGCTGATCTGTTTATTGTTTCCCAGGTTGAACTTAATTCTGAACTTGCTGATGATAAAATTCATATAGGGAGTGAGACAGGTATAGGCGTAAAAGTACAGCCTGCTAAGGGAGAAAAATGTGCACGCTGTTGGAAATATAGTGAGACTGTTGGAGATGATAAGGAACATGAAGATATCTGTGAAAGATGTTCGACAGTAGTAAATGAAGAAAGTAGTTAATATAAATTATAATTATAAAACTCAAAGCGGCCTAAAAAGGCCGCTTTTTTGTTTTAATTGTAATAGTTATTTCTATTCATATTTATTCTTTATATGTCTAATAAAATAATAAGAGCATAAAATTATGTCAGAGGAAAGTTTTGTAAAATAATTTATCACTAGTTATATTATGGCTTCTGCAGCTAATTATTTTTTGATCGTTATATTCTAATTTTGTATTAAAATCTTGTTGGGGAAAACCATTTGTTTTTAGTGATTGTTCTTTTTTTTACATTATGTTAAAATGATAATGGAGCTGAAAAAAATGCTGTTTTTAATTATAATTATAACTGCTGTATTTGATCAATTGAGCAAATATATAATATCAGTACTGCTGAAGACAAATCAGGAAATTGTAATTATTAAATCATTTTTTAAAATAGTTAATTTAAAAAATTCAGGGGCTGCTTTTGGAATTTTAGAGGGTAGAAGAATTCTATTTATAATTGCTGCTGTCTTATTTCTTTTTTTCAGTATATATTTATATAAAAATATTTTTACAGATAATATGATGACAAAAATAGGACTTGGCCTTACAGCTGGAGGCACTATTGGTAATTTAATTGATAGAATTTTTTATGGATATGTTGCAGATTTTATCGATCTATCATTCTGGCCTGTATTTAATTTTGCTGATTTATTTATTACTGCTGGTATTATTATTTTGGTACGGGAAATTTTACTAATCAATTACTGAGGTGCTTATATGGAAGAAAAAATTATAACAGTGAATGCTGAAGATTCACAGAAAAGAATTGATAAATTTCTTGCCGAAAAATTGGAAGGGAAATCGCGTTCATATATACAGAAGCTGCTAGAAAACGGCAGTATAACTGTTGATGATAAAGAGGTTCAGAACAGCTACAGAATTAAAGAAAATGAATTAATTAGAATTAAAATTAAAAAAAACAAGAAAGCTGATATTAAACCAGCTGCAATGGATCTTGATATAATCTATGAGGATAAAGATATTTTAGTTTTAAATAAAAAGGCTGGAATTGTGGTACATCCAGCACCAGGTCATTATGATGATACCATTGTAAATGCACTGATGGCCTATACTGATGATCTTTCCGGTATAAATGGTGTTAAACGTCCGGGTATAGTTCACAGGCTTGATATGGATACTTCAGGTGTTCTGATTGTTGCTAAAAATGACCACAGTCACAAATCTCTTGTTGAGCAGTTTAAAATGAGAGAAACGCAAAAATATTATTTGGCACTTCTGAAGGGTAATATTCCTTATCAAAAAGGAAAAATTGATGCTCCTATTGGTAGAGATCCTAGCTCTCGGAAAAAAATGGCTGTTAGAAAAAGACATAGTAAGAAAGCAATCAGCCATTTTAAAATAAAAGAAGAGTTTAAAAATCATACTTTAGTTGAAGTAAAAATTGAAACAGGGAGAACACATCAAATTAGAGTCCATTTTTCTTATATGGGATACCCTGTTGCAGGAGATAAAAAATATGGGAATGGTGAGGAAAAATTATCTATAAATCGGCAGATGCTTCATGCATATAGGCTGATAATTACTCATCCTGTCTCCGAAAAAAAAATGGAATTTAAAGCAGAGCTGCCTGATGATTTTTCAGATATACTTAAAAAGTTGAGAAACTGATGTTTAGACTTTTCGGTTAAATATTTGTTTTTAATTAATATATTTTTCTATTTATAGCCTAATTTTAAAGAAGGATTTACAGCAGTTAAAAAGAAAATATAATACGAGGAGGTATTTATTATGTATAATTCTATAAAAATGACCGATGATGTTTACTGGGTGGGAGTGAATGATAGAGAGACAGATATTTTTGAGTCACTCTGGCCGCTTCCAGAAGGAATCTCCTATAATTCTTATTTAATAGATGATGACAAGGTAGCTTTAATTGATACAGTGAAAATCAATTACAATAATTCTTTTTTAGATAAGATTAAAAATGTTATTGGAGATAAAAAAGTTGATTATTTAATTGTTAATCATATGGAGCCTGACCATTCCGGTTCTATAAAATCTCTATGTGAGGCATATCCAGATATGAAAATTATCGGGAATCAAAAAACCATGAATTTTTTAGAAGGTTTTTATGGAATCACAAAAGGTACGAAAGTGGTTTCTGATGGAGATCAGATTGATTTAGGCACCCACAGACTGACATTTTATCTTACACCAATGATTCACTGGCCTGAAACGATGATGACATTTGATGAACATGATCAGATATTGTTTTCTGGTGATGCTTTTGGAGGTTTTGGTTCATTAGATGGATTTTTATTTGATGATGAACTAAATATAAATTTTTTTAAGGATGAGATAAGAAGATATTTTTCCAATATAGTTAGTAAATATGGAACAGTGGTCCATAACACTATTAATAGGTTGAGTAAAATACTTGATATAAAAATGGTGGCATCAACACATGGTCCTGTATGGAGAGAAAAAACGAATTATATCATTAGTGAATATGACAGATGGAGCAAACAGGAAACAGATGAGGGAGTTGTAATTGTTTATGGTTCAATGTATGGAAACACAAAAGTGATGGCAGAAGCTGTCGCCAGATCTCTTTCCGAAAATGGTATTGAAGAAATTAAGATATTTGATGTTTCCAGAAAAAACGTTTCTTTTATAATTAATGATATATGGAAATATAATGGACTGATTATGGGTAGCTGTACTTATAATAATGAAATTTTCCCACCAATGGATTATCTGCTTAAGAGTCTTGAAAGCAGAAATATTAAAAAGAGAGTTATGGGTATTTTTGGCTCTTACAGCTGGAGTGGGGGAGCGGTGGATAGATTAAAAGATTTTAGTGAGAAAGTCAGCTGCTGCACGGCTGAACCTATAGTAGAATCAAAATTTGCCCCAGATAGAAAAATACTCGAACAGTGTTATGAACTTGGTAAAAATGTTGCCCAAAAAGTTAAGAAAAACAATCAGTAGCAGTACAATAATGAATTTTTTTGGATAAAATTCATAAAATTGCAGGAATTTAAACAACTATTATAGAATAGTTTAAAAGCAATTATTAAAATCTTCAAATAAATATACTTTAAGATTTGAAGCAGAAACATACGATAATAATTATTGAAAGGCTGGTGTAAAAATTGAGTAGTGTTGAGACCAAAGATATCCGAAATTTCTGCCTTATTTCCCATGGAGGGGCGGGTAAAACAACATTAACAGAGATGATGCTTTTTAATACAGGCCAGATTGCTGAACCTGGTAAAGTTGAAAAAGGAAGTACACATTCTGATTATACAGCTGTCGAAAAAGATCATCAATATTCAGTAACTAACAGTTATTTTTCTTTTTCCTGGAAGAATAGACTTATTCATTTAGTCGATACACCTGGTTATGCTGATTTTAGGGGGGAGGTAGCCAGTGCACTAAGAATGGTAGAAAGTGCTGTCTTATTAATTGATGGAAGTTCAGGTATTGAAGTAAATACAGGATATGTGTGGAAATCTGCTGTAAAAAATAATCTTTCAAGGGCTATATTTATTAATAAACTTGATAAAGAAAATTCTAAATTTGATGAGGTTGTAGAAGAACTTGAAAATGAGTTCAATACAAGTTTAGCAGTTATTTCAATACCTGTAGGAAAAGGTGAAAATTATGAAGGCATTATAGATCTGCTGGATGAAAAATTTTACAGGCTGGAAAATGGCAAAGAAATAGCTGCTGATATTCCAGAATCTGAAAAAGATAGGGTTGAAGAATACCGCACCAGACTTGTTGAATCAGTAGTTGAATTAGATGATGAGTTGATGATGAAGTATCTTGAAGATGAACCTATTTCAGATAAAGAGCTGACCAAAGCTTTTGTTAAAGGTGTTGAAATGAGAGAAGTTGTACCTTTAATGGCAGGATCAGCTTTAAAGAACTCCGGGGTAGACAGGCTGCTTGATCATTTAATAAAAATTTTCCCATCACCAGACAGCGAAAATTTGGACGAAATGGTTTCAGATGGAAGTGCTCCTGAAATTAGCATAGATGCACCATTTAGCGGCCTTGTATGTAAAACAATGGTGGATCCCTATATAGGTAAGTTGTCTATCTTTAGAGTGATTTCAGGTACTTTATCCAGAGATGATATAGTACATATTCCCAGAATTAATGATGAAATAAAAGTTACTAAGCTTTATAAATTGAATGGTTCTGAACAGGAGACTGTTGAACTGCTTTCTGCAGGAGAGATTGGGGCTGTTGCAAAACTGGATGAACTAGAAACTTCAGATACTATTAGAAATCCTGAACTTGATGTTGTTTATAAAGATATTGATTTTCCAAAACCTATGTATACAAAAGCAGCATATGCAGCAGATAATAATGATGAAGAAAAAATGGCTTCTGCTCTGCAGAGATATAGTCAATCTGACCCAACATTTAAAGTTGAATATAATAAAATAACAAAAGAACTTTTAATTACAGGTATGGGAACAGTTCATTTTGCTGTTGTAAAGGATGAGTGTAAAAGAAAATTTGATGTTGAATTTGAAACATCAGATCCCAAAGTTGCATATAAAGAAACTATTCAGACTAAAACTGATGTTGAGGAAAAATACAAAAAACAATCTGGTGGGCGAGGCCAATATGGACATGTATTAATGAAGATAGAACCTTTATCAAGAGGCGAAGGTTTTAAGTTTGAAGAAGAAATATTTGGTGGAGCAATTCCCAGTCAGTATATACCGGCAGTAGAAAAAGGTATTGTAGAAGCTATGGATGAAGGAGTTCTTGCTGGTTATCCTGTTGTTGATTTTAAAGTTGTGCTTTATGATGGTTCATATCATGATGTTGATTCATCTGAAATGGCATTTAAAATCGCAGCTTCTAAAGCTTTCAAAAAGGGAATTGCACAGGCAAAACCAGTATTGCTGGAACCTATTATGGAAGTTGAAGTTACAGTTCCACAGGATTTTATGGGAGATATTATAGGAGATTTTAATTCCAGGCGCGGTCGAATATTAGGTATGGATCCAAAAGATGGTGTTCAGATAATTAAAGCCAAGGTTCCGCAGTCAGAAATGTTCAGCTATGCTGTTGATTTGAAATCAATCACCGGTGGTTATGGAACATTTGATATGAAATTCTCTCATTACGACAAAGTACCATCAGATATCAGTGATAAGATTATAAGTGCAGCACAAAAAGAAGATTAATATAAAAGGCCAGCTGTAAAAAGGCTGGCCTGCTTTAATAAATAAATTAATATATAATTGATTGGGTTATCTGGAGGAATAATTATGGTTTTTTTATTAATAATATTAACAGCAGTATTATTTTCTATCCCGGCATATTTCCCCTCACTATTTTTTTTCAGCTGGCTTGCATTTATACCTCTTGTGATTGTTATTTTTGGGGAAAAACCACAAAAAGCTTTGATTAGAGCCTGGACAGCAGGTTTTTTTATTTCTCTTTTGAAAAATTATTGGATTTATCAGCCGCTGAAAGATTTTACCTCTATTTCTGCAGTTTTTATAATTGTTCTTCCACTTATATATTTTATTATAAGCGGCTTATGGATGGGGATATGGGCTTTTGTAAATAATTTTATGCAGTCTAAATATGAATTTAGTCCATTTATAGCAGCTTTTATTTGGAGTACAATTGAGTTTTTTCGTTTAAACTGGATAAAATTACTTCCTTTCAATTATTTGGCTTATTCTCAATACAAATTTAATCCACTGCTGCAGCTGAGTTCGGCAGGTGGTATCATTTTAACCGGTTTTATAACAGTACTTCTGGGAGGGTATCTTGCAAAAATTTATTTAAAACCTTCTTTTAAAAGAGCAGTACCCTTTTTAATAATTATTTTTTTAATAGTTACTTTTCCTTATTTTTATATGTCAGATATTACAAGCAGCTATAAATTTACAGAAGCAGAGATTATTTCAACCAAAATTTTGCAGAAAAATAAATGGGATTTTGAAAATACAGAAAAAATTATTGATGAAATTACTGCAAAGATAAACAGCAGTAAAAATGATTTAATCTTTACCCCTGAAACATCCTTAACTTTTGATTTTAATAGAAATGGATATTATAGAAATCTTTTTAAAAAGAAAATTAATATTCAGGATAAATATATTCAGATTGGCAGCAGATCTTCTGGAAATGATAAAAAAAAAGAGAATATATATAACAGCCAGTTTTTAATTAACAGTGAGCTGGATATTTTGGATAGATATAATAAAAATGAATTATTTATTTTTGGAGAATATATGCCTTATCCTGATCTTGTTGGTTCACTGACAGGCTATTATGTTGAAGATATTAGTTCTGGAGAAAAAAGAGAACCTTTTCAATTAAATGATCTGTCATGGCTTAATTTAATATGTTCAGAAATATTTTTTCCAATTAAAAATCAGCAGCAGGAGTATGATTTTATTGTTAACCCAAGCAATGAAGCCTGGGTTAGGTCAGAGGTTTTAAAAAATATGATCTGGTCAACAGCTGTCTATAGAGCTGTTGAAAATAGAAGATCAGTTGTTAAAATCAGTAATATGTCGTATTCGGGTTATATTTCTCCAATCGGAAGAGAAATTAATAAAAATTATAAAAAGAGTGAGAAAATGCATTTAAAAATTGCACTAACTGATATAACAAGTTTTTATCAGCGAAACGGAGAAATTGCTGGAAAGACAATTTCTTTATTTACCATTTTTCTATTAATGATAAAAATTACAGCAGCAAAAAAGAAAAAAAGCAGCAGTTAATCTGCTGCTAATCTTTCGACCAGTTTTTCATCTGGGTCTGTATATATAGTTTTGTAATCATCATAATAAACAAGGCCAGGTCTGGCTCCTTTTGGCTTATTTACATTTTGAACTTCTGTAAAATCTACAGGTACATTTTTAGACTGCCGCGCTTTGCTGTAATATGCTGCAAGTACAGCAGCTTCATTTAGGGTTCTTTCAGGTACATCTTTATCTGTATCACGCTTAATAATTACGTGGGAGCCGGCAATAGTTTTTGTATGAAGCCAAATATCACCAGGATTTGCTATTTTTTTGGTTAAGTTATCATTCTGCCTGTTATTTCTGCCAACTAGAATAGTATAGCCGTCACTGGAGAAAAATTTGCGCGGACTACTTTTATCTGGTCTGCTGTTTATTTTTCTTCGGCTGCTGTTTTTTTCTTTTATATATCCTTCAGATTTTAGCTCTTCTTTTATTTCTTCTAATTCTTCTTTTTTTTCTGCCTGTTTAATATTCAGACTTACCTGATCTAAATATTTTTCTTCATGTCTTAGTTTTGCAATTTCTTTTTTTATATAATTTACACTTTTTTTAAGTTTATTATATTTTTTGAAATATTTTTGAGCATTTTCTGATGGAGTTAAAGAAGGGTCTAAATCAATGTTTATATTATTTTGTTTTTCGCTGTAAAAATCTGTCAGCACGGCTTTTTCCATTCCTTTTTCTAATTGATATATATTAGCTGTGATTATTTCGCCTATTTTTTTGTATTTTTCGGCATTTTTGCTTTCTTTTAGTTTTTTATATAATTTTTTTTGTTTTTCTTTATTATTATTTAAAAAGGAGCCGGTAATTTGTGACAGCTGTTTTTTTAATTTGTTAAGTTCTTTTTCTTTGATGAAGAATCTATAATAATAGTCCAGCATTTCTCCTGTGTTTTCAAATGTTTTGTGTTCTGCTGCCTGTCTGTGTTCTAATGGAAAGGCAGAAATATAATCTATCTCAAAATTTTCTTTTATTCCCAGAGTCGGTTTGAAATTTTTATTTTTAATATTTTCAGTTAATGATAAAAATTCGTCTGCAAGTGCATTTTTTTCGGCTTTGTTTAAATTTTGATAGCTTTTATTATAATCAACCTCAGCCTGATAGGCAATTTCTTTTGCAGAATAAGGCCCTATTCCTCTAAAATTATACATAATAGATTTAAAAGCAGATTGTTCCAAATCTTTTTTAACAGCAGAAAAAATGTCGGTCTTTGATCTTACTTTAATGGGATTAAATTTATTCTGTCCTGGAGGATATTCATATTTTATTCCTGGATACAGCTGTCTTTTTCGGCTTATCTTTTTACCAATTCTTTTTAAAGAATCAAGTACTATACCTTTATCATCAACCAGGATAATATTGCTGTATTTTCCCATCAGTTCTGATATTAATTTAAATTTATTATTCCGTTTTTCTATAATGATTTCTATAATACGCTCAAAATCAGGTTGAATAATTTCTTTTATATAGGTATCTTTAAGATGTTTTCTTAAAAGCATGCAGAAATCAGGTGGATAAGGTGGAAAATCATAATTTAATTTTGTTAAATGCATTCTGGCATCCTGTGAATCAATAGAGACAGCTAAATTTAGATTTTTACCGGTTTGACGCAGATTAAAGACAAGCAGTTTATTTTCTATCTGATAAACTTTTTCAATTCGTGCTCCAATTATTTCCTGTTTAAGGTCACTTTTTATAGCAGAAAGCATTATACCATCAAGTGCCATATTTTATCACTCCTATCTTTTCTATACTTTAGTATAAAAGAAAGATGATAGTTAGTCAATCAATTAAAGATAGGAGTTTCCCCAAAATTTATTTTTAAGCTGCAAAAAGGGGGCTTTAGTCATCAACGAAATTTTTAGATTTATCTAAAACTCAATTCGGGTGTGAAATAGGGCACACTAATCAATGAGTCCTCCTGACTCATGATTAGCTCACTCCATCCTGCAGTTCAACCCTATTTTTTCCTTCATTTCGTTAAGATTCATTGACTAAAAATTTCAATATTCCTGCATCTCCCCTTTTTGCAGCAGTATATAAAAAATGGGGAAAGTCTATTTGAGTAAATTGCGAAGCAAATGAGGCTTTTAATAACAGTAAGTACAGAGGGTGATAATTTTTCTTTACCCCAGAAACAGGGTATATAAGGGTATTATTCAGGGAAAAAGCATTAAAATAAATAAATTGACCCCAGATCGTAAAAAAATGCATAAAAAAGGGTGAAACCCCTTGGTATAAGTGATATAATGGTAGTTAAGAAGAACAACCAAAATACTTAACAAGGAGGTTTCACCTGTGGCTATTATACCACAAATGAGTCTGTTTGACTACCGTGAAATAGAATCTTTAGGAGATTTAGAAAGATTACGTCTTGTTCTTGAATATTTACCCGATGAAGAATTTATGCAGCACCTGGAAAATGAACGGGGTAAAGGCAGAGATGATTATCCCATAAGAGCCATGTGGAATTCGATACTGGCAGGTATAATCTTTGAACATAAAACAACAGCAAGTTTAAGGCGTGAGCTTTCGCGTAATGGACAGTTAAGGAGTATGTGTGGATTTAAGAATTGTAAGGTACCACCGCCCTGGGTTTATAGTCGTTTTTTTAATAAATTACTGGAAGATGAACATCAAGAATATATAGAAGGAATTTTTAATAAATTGATAGAAGAATTAAAAGAATTACTTCCGGACTTTGGAGAAACACTGGCTGTAGATGGTAAAGCAATAGATAGCTTTGCTAATTCTCATGATTACGATAAAAAGGAAGAATTGAAAAATGATAGAAGACGAGATTTAGATGCCGATTATGGCAGTAAAACGTATTGCTATGAGGATGAAGAAGGTAATAAATACAAAAAGGTAAAAAGCTGGTTTGGTTACAAACTCCACCTGATAGTGGATGCAGCATATGAACTGCCGGTAGCATTTAAAGTAACCCCGGCCTCAAATGCAGAGCAGCCGGCAGCTCATGAACTAATAGATGAGCTTGATGAAACACATCCGGAGATAATGGAAGACTGCAATTATTTTCTCGGAGACAGGGGTTATGATGATGGAAAATTAATAGCAAAATTATGGGAAGAATATAAAATCAAACCGGTTATTGATATTCGTAACATGTGGAAAGA
>NZ_QPJN01000042.1:0-13510 GCF_003338615.1 Halanaerobium sp. DL-01 | reverse complement strand
TACAAAATGGATGGTGCCTTGCTAGGACATTGAGTCCGTCGCGCACCTTCTTCTATAGTACAAAATGGATGGTGCCTTGCTAGGACATTGAGTCCGTCGCGCACCTTCTTCTATAGTACAAAATGGATGGTGCCTTGCTAGGACATTGAGTCCTTTTTTGTCACCTGTTTTTCTCGGCGACATTTAATATCTTATCACCCCTTTATCTTTATGTCAAGGGCTGATTTTAATTTTTTTAGCCGCTGTTTTTTTATTATACTTCTTTTTAGCGACATTTATTATCATACCATGCTATCTCTTCTTTGTCAAGGGATCTCTAACTAGAAATTTTAAAAAATCTCAGAACAAATAATTTAAATTTCCTGACAGCATTTAGTATACTAACATTATATTAACGTGCTGTCAAGAAAAAAATAAAAATAAGATTTTTTTGAATATTATATTTATACATGCTATAATTTTTGAAGACTTATTTTACATAAAAAAATTCCTGTCTTTACAGGAATTTTTTTTATCACTATCAGATTCAATTAAAAAAACCAGTAATAAATCCAATTAAACCTCTCCAGCTTCTTACAATAAAGTTAGCCCTTTTCACAGTTTCAGCAGCAATAACATCCACTTCACCAATAATATTGTCGTTTTGATAAACTGTAAGTGTACCGATTTTTTCTCCCTTATTCACAGGTGCAGTTAATTCATCTACTTTAACTTCCTGATGCAGAGAATTTTCCTGACCTTTTTGAATCATAACATAAAAGTTTTCTGCCACTTCTCCTTCAATAACCTTTTTAGCTCCACCAGGAAGCCGTATATTCTGAATCTTATCTCCCTTTTTAGCCATCTGTTTTTTAGAAAAACTATTGAATCCATAATCGAGCAATCTTATTGTAGCTTCTTCTCTTTCTAATTGTGATTCACCTTTTAAAACCACAGATATTAATCTGCTGTCACCTTTTTTCGCTGTTGCAACAAGACAGTATCCTGCCTCATCAGTATGTCCAGTTTTTAATCCATCCATACTGGGATATGATTTAATAAGTTTATTGGTATTAACCAGCATTGCTTCTCTATTTGGAAGCTGAATATGATCCACCCATATTGATGCCCATTCTAAAACCTGATCATATTTTACAAGTTCTCTGGCCATAATTGAAATATCTTCTGCTGTTGAATAATGCTCTCCAGATGGATCAGGAAGTCCAGTTGAATTTACAAAGTTGGTGTCATCCATTCCGAGCTGTTTAGCTTTTTCATTCATCATTGAAATAAAATTGCTGTAAGTTCCTGCAATAGCTTCTCCAACTGCTACACTTGCATCATTAGCAGATGCTATAGTAACTGCTTTTAGTAGATCGGACATTTTGACTCTTGTATTAGCAGCTAAAAATATTTGGGATCCTCCCATAGATTCAGCAAATCTACTTATTGTAACTTCATCGTCAAGAGAGATTGTCCCTTCTTCAATTTTTTCCATTGCTATTAATAAAGTCATTATTTTTGTTATACTTGCAGGAGGCAGCTTTTCATTAATGTTTTTTTCAAAAAGATGCTGACCTGTTTCTGCTTCTATTAGAATAGCAGATTCTAAACTCACATCAAAAGCCTCTACTGATGGAATTACAGTAAGTAATACTGCTAATAAGATTATAAATGTAGTTAATTTTTTATGTAATCTCAATTTTTCTCCTCCTCAAATTTTTTTGGCCTTATCCCAAAGTTTATCAAGTTCTTCTAATGAATAATCATTTATATTTCCCTTATTTAAATTTATCTGCTCTTCAATATATTTAAATCTGCTTTTGAACTTTAAAATAGTTTTCAAAAGTGATATTTCTGGATTAATATTTTTAAATCGGGCTAGATTAACAACAGAAAACAGCAGATCGCCTATCTCTTCTTCTAATTTATTTTTCTCATTTTTATATAGTGCTGCTTTAGTTTCTTCTAATTCTTCTTCTATTTTTTCGATCACTAAATTAATATCATTCCAATCAAAGCCAACTTCTGCAGCAATTTCCTGGATTTCAAATGACTGATTAAGAGCTGTCTGCCCCTGATTTAAATCTTCCATCAATGAATTATTGTTTGATTCTTTTTCCGCTTTTTTTATTTCTTCCCATTTAATAAGAACTTCTTCTGCATTTTCTACATCAGTATCTGCAAAAACATGGGGGTGCCTTCTTATTAGTTTTTCCCTTAAAATCCTGCTTACATCGCCCAAATCAAAGTCACCAATTTCATGAGCAATTTGTGCCTGAAATATTACCTGAAGCAGTAGATCTCCCAGCTCTTCTTTTAATGCTTCAATATTCTTTTCCTCCAGAGCTTCAACAACCTCATATGCTTCCTCAATTATATTTTCTTTAAGAGAATAATAATCCTGCTCCCTATCCCAGGGACATCCATCCGGTCCCCGCAAAATTTCCATAACTTCTACAAGTTTTTTAACTTCATATAAAATTTTATTTTCAATACTTTTATCCATTCTTTTCACCTACCAGTCCAAGTTGTTTTAATCTTTCAGCTATCTTTTTACCTATTACAGGTATCACTGCAATGTCATTATACTTGATTTCCTTCAATATTAAAAGAGTGATAAAATAAATAACTGCTGCTGCACCGATGATTATAAATGTAGAAATCTGATATGAAAGGTAAATACTCTGACCTGCAAGGAGCATTTTTAAAAATGGAAAAAACAATTTAACAAATGCTGACATAATTAGAACTGAGAAAAGCGGTTTTAAAATTAGTTCAGAAAAATTAATTCTAAAGCCGGTTTCTTTTTTTACAGAAAATAAATTTAAAAGCGCTGCAACTGCAAATCCAGTAGTGGTACCCAGTGCTGCACCACGAATCCCAAATTCAGGTATGGCCGTTAAAGTATAATTAATAATACCATTAACACATGCCCCTATAAGCAGGTTTTTTGCCGGTACTGATGTGCGGCCTATACCATTTAAAATTCCCGAAGTGGTCTGCTGTAGTGCTATAAAAAATACTCCCCATGCAACAAAACGCAGTGGAACTGCTGCACCAATTTCCGAAAAAACAATATCTGTAATGGGTTCTGCCATTAAAAATAAACCGGCTGAAGCAGGTAGAGAAATTAAAACAGCCAGCCTCAAAGCAGTCTGGGTTCTCTTTCTGATAAGCAAATTATCCTGAAGAGAATATGCCTCTGAAATGGCTGGAACCAGGCTAGCTGCCATTGAAACAGTAATAATTGTTGGAAAATTAACCAGAGGCATAGCAACAGCTGAAAGCATACCATATAATGTCGTTGCCTCTTCAACAGCAAAGCCGACAGTTTGAAGGCGATTTGGAACAAAAATTAAATCTACCAGATTCATCAGCGGTAAAACCAGTGCTCCCAAAGTAATAGGAATACCCAGCCGGGAAATATCTTTTACAATACTCATTGAATTGACTGATGTCTTATCTATACCAGAATCTAAAAACGAAAATATTTTTCGTCTTCGTCTGTAATATATAAAAATAAGTACTAATAGTCCAGCAGCTGCTCCAGTCACAGCACCAAAACTTGCCCCTGCTGCTGCAATGTTAAGACCATATTTAACAAGAACTAAAACTAGAGTTATCATGGTAAACATTCTAATAAACTGCTCTATAATTTGAGATAATGCTGTAGGAACCATATCCTGCATTCCCTGAAAAAAGCCTCTATATGCAGCCATAATCGATACAACAAATATAGCAGGCGAAATAGCTAAAACTGCATAATATGATCGTGGATCAAGTGAAAGCAGGTTAATAAGCGGTCTGGCAAGTACAGCCATAATAATTGATACAACTAGGCCAATAACAAAACTCATTCGTCTTGCTACAATAAATATTCTGTATGCTTCTTTTTTTCTGTCAGATGCTATTCTATCTGCAATCAATTTTGCAAGAGCAATTGGTATACCTGATCTAGATACAACAAGTAAAATTGTATAAATTGGATAGGCCATCTGATACAGACCCATTCCTTCGGCTCCAATTATACGTGTTAAAATAACTCTATAAACAAAACCCATTACTCTTGCCAGCAGGCCTGCTCCTGTTAAAATTACAGCTCCTTTAATAAAACTGCGGCCACCTTTTTTAGTCATAAGCTACACCCTTTTCCTAATCCAGATCTATATTCTGAAAATCTTTCAGCATTTTTAATAAAATCCTATCAACCTCTCTGTCAGTAGAAATTTTAAGTATCAGCTGAGGATTTTTTGCTGCTTTGATTTTTACTTTTCTTCTGTATAAATTGCTGAATTCCACCAGCTGGGTTCCATTTACAGAATCAGCATCTCGAAATTTACAGCTTACAACTTTACCTTCCTGTTTTATTTGGATAATATTGATTTTTTTTGCTATAATTTTAAGCCTGGCTACATTTATTAACCGCATTACTTCCACAGCTGGTTCTCCAAATCGATCTATTAATTCATCAATTACTTCTAGTGCCTGCTGTTCTGATTTTATGCTGCGAATTTTTTTATAAATTTCAATTTTGCGCGCTTCATATTTTATATAATCATCAGGAATATATGCATCAATATTTAAATCAATTTCTACTTCTGAACCTTGGTCCTTTTCCTGACCTTTAAGCTCTTCTATTGTTCCTTCAAGCAGTTTTGTATAAAGTGAAAACCCTACTGCAGCTATATGCCCACTCTGTTCTGGCCCCAGAAGATTACCGGCTCCTCTTATTTCTAAATCTCTCATTGCAATTTTAAAACCAGATCCAAGAGTTGAAAATTCTTTTATTGCCTGAAGTCTTTTTTCTGCAATTTCAGGCAATATCCGCTCTTTTTCGTATAAGAGATATGCATAAGCAATTCTATCTGTTCTGCCTACTCGTCCGCGCAGCTGATAAAGCTGTGACAACCCCATTTTATCAGCATGATTGATTATTATCGTATTTACATTAGGAATATCTAAACCAGTCTCAATTATAGTTGTACAGACTAAAATATCAAATTGATGATGGTAAAAATCATACATTATTTTTTCCAGCCGTTTTTCGTTCATCTGACCGTGAGCAACAGCTATTTTTGCATCTGGTACGATTTTCTGCAGTTTTCCAGCTATTTTCTCTATCTCTTCTACTCTATTGTGAACAAAATATATTTGACCTGATCTTGCCATCTCTCTTCGAACAGCTTCTGCTACCAGTTCTCTATTACCTTCTTTGATGAATGTTCTAATAGGATATCTGTTTTCTGGCGGAGTTTCAATAAGGCTCATATCTCTGACTCCCACCAGAGCCATATGCAGTGTTCTTGGTATAGGAGTTGCAGTCAGTGTTAAAACATCTACATTTCGTTTTAAATCCTTAAGCTTTTCTTTGTGGGTTACACCAAATCGCTGTTCTTCATCTATAATGAGAAGTCCCAGATCATTAAATATAACATCTCCAGAAAGTATGCGGTGTGTTCCAATAAGTATATCAATCTCACCTCTACTCACCTTTTTGAGGATTTCTCTCTGTTCAGCAGCTGTTTTAAATCTACTAATCATTTCAACTTTAACCGGATATTCGGAAATTCTTTCTTCAAAAGTATTATAATGCTGCTGAGCCAATATAGTAGTTGGCACAAGCACTGCAGTTTGTTTGCTGTCAAGTGCAGCTTTAAATGCGGCTCGAATAGCAACTTCTGTTTTTCCATATCCTACATCTCCACAGAGAAGACGATCCATAGGGCGATCTGATTCCATATCACTTTTTACATCTTTTATTGCCTGCTGCTGGTCTGGAGTTTCTTCATAGGGAAATGATTCCTCAAATTCCTGCTGCCATATTTTATCTTCCGAAAACGAATAACCTTTTAGAGTTTCCCTTTCTGCATAAAGTTCTAAAAGTCCAACAGCCATTTCTTTGACAGAATTCTTTACCTTCTGCTTTACCCTTTTCCAGTCACTGCTTCCCAGTTTATAAAGTTTAGGAGTTCCTCCTTCAGCACCAATATATTTCTGTACAAGATGAATCTGATCTGTTGGTACATATAGTTTATCTTCTCCAGCATATTTTACAACAAGATAGTCTTTATGCTGGCCCTGAATTTCCAGAGTTTCGACACCTAAATATTTTCCAATTCCGTGATTTTCATGTACAACATAATCACCATTTTTTAGATCATTAAGTGCAGATATTTCAACTCCATCTTCAAAATCCCCAATTTTTCTCTTTCTTTTCTGTTTGTTGCCCAGAACCTCTTTTTCGCTAAAAACAGCCAGTTTTATGTCTTTAAATATAAAACCTTCAGAAAAACTGTTAGGAAGTACTAAAATTTCAAAATCATCTTCTTTATCGGAAATTTCCAGACCTTTTTTCTGTAAAAATTTACTAATCCGCCGTTTTTTGGAAGCAGAATTTAAAGTTATTAAAATTTTATATTTTTTCTTTCTATACTCTTTTATTTTATCAGCAAAAAGTTCTAATTGGGAATGAAAATTTTCTACTGATTTAGTATTAAAATTAATGCCTGAACTTGCTTCATCAAAATCTGATAAAATATTTATTGTTTTATTAGCTGATATTTTTTCTTCTATATCCAAATTAGAAATAAAATTATCTATATAGCTCGGCAGTATAACACCCTGCTCAACAAGCCTGCTGTGATTATCTAAAACTTCATTATAGAAGTTTTCTGCACTTTGTTTAAACTTTTTAGGTCTTAAAACAAAAAGTATATTTTCGTCCAGATAATCGAAAAGATCAGATGATAAATTATAATAATAGGGTAAAAACTGTTCACATCCCGGAAAACGCTGTTTTTCCTGTAAATTTTCCAACATTTTTTTGCCCTTTTTGCGCAGATATTCCGCCTCTTCCTTGAGTCCTCTTTTCTCCAGGTTACTTACTGCAGCAGAATAATCTCTTTTAACTGCAGGAACTGCTCTTTTTATCTCCTCTTTCCCAGTAATTATATTTGCAAATGGTGGTATAATAAGGCTGTCAACTCTGCCAATCGATCTCTGAGCCGATGGATCAACCATACGAATAGAGTCAACTTCATCACCAAAAAGTTCAATTCTAAAAGAATTTTCATTTAATAGAGTAAATATGTCGATAATTCCGCCTCTAATACTGTACTGCCCGGGAGCCTCTACCATTTCCTCACGCTTATAGCCCAGTTCAAAAAGTCTTTTTTGAAGTTTTTGTAAATTGATTTCTTTTTCAGGCTCGACTGTAACACTACTCCCAATAAATCTTGTTTTAGGCGGTAGTTTTCTCATAATAGAAGCTGCTGAAGCAAGAATTATTTTTGCATTTTTTGAATATCCAAATGTTAGTTCTGTGAGCACTTTAGTTCTTTCACTCAAAGTAGTTAAATCAGGCATCAGCTGCTCATGTGG
Organism: Halanaerobium sp. DL-01; assembly: GCF_003338615.1. Lineage (NCBI taxonomy): Bacteria > Bacillati > Bacillota > Clostridia > Halanaerobiales > Halanaerobiaceae > Halanaerobium > Halanaerobium sp. DL-01. The sequence continues at coordinate 6,148 of NZ_QPJN01000042.1, read as the reverse complement.
TAAAATTTCCTCATCAGAAAAAACAAGAATTTTATCCTCATCAACCATTCTGAGCAAATCTTCATGAATTCTCTGCATTGAATAGTTATCAGGCACTAATAACACAACATCCTTTTTTATATTATGTAAAAAATTTCCTAAAAAATAAGAAACCCTGCTTCCAGATAAGCCTGAAACATTTAAATTATTTTTTCCTGCTTTTTTTATAATATGTGTAAATTTTTTATTATTTTTTAATAATTGACTAAAATGCATAATATTAAACTCCTTAATGAAATGGAAAAAGAGCCCCTACACAAAATGTACGGGCTTGCTAATTATTATATTTATTCATTGCTGTATCAATATTTTCCTTGATCATACATTCAACTGCAAGCACTGATCTTGCTATTATTTCATCCAAAAATTCTTTTTCCTCACTGCTGAATTTGCTTAATACATAATCAGGTACCGATATTTTTTCCGGAGGTCTACCAATTCCTACTTTGAGTCTGCAAAATTCATCGGTCCCCAGCCTCTGTATAATCGATTTTATTCCATTATGACCACCGGCTCCACCATTTTTCTTAAATCTTATTTTTCCAAAATCAAGATCCAGATCATCATGGACGACAAGTAAATCTTCACTTTCTATATCAAAATATTTTATCAGCTTCATTATTGGCTGTCCACTTCTATTCATATATTTCATTGGCTGAAAAACAATTACTTTTTCCGAGCCTAATCTAAAATCACCATAAAGACCATCAAATTTATAACTGCTCTTTTTTACTCCATTTCTTCGGGCAAGTTCTGCAGTAATTTGAAATCCAATATTATGTCGGGTATAAAAATACTCTTCTCCGGGGTTACCCAGACCTACAACTACCTTCACTTTTTCCAAACCTCCGAATATTTTAGTAAAGTGCAGTCCACCAAGAACCGCACTTTAATTCCATATCGTTTTATTCTTCCACTTCTTCCAATTTTTCTTCTACTTCTTCGCCTTCTTCAACTTCTTCGCCTTCTTCTCCAATCACTTCTGGCTCGAGGAATTCTTCTTCCTCTTCTTCCTCTTCTTCAATAATTTCTGTAGGTGCAACAACTGTTACAATTACTTCATCAGAATCAGTAACAATTTCTACTCCTTCAGAAACTTCCAGATCAGCCACTGATAATGAACTTGCCATCTCAAGTTCAGAAATATCAAGTGTAATCTCAGAAGGTATTTCTGCAGGAAGTGCTGAAATCTCCACTTCACGCAGCAGCTGCTGTAATACTCCACCATTATGAACCCCTTTTGCCACACCTTCTAAATTAAGTGGTACAGAAACTGTAATCTTTTCATCCATGGAAATGAATTGAAAATCAACATGGAGAAGATGTCCTTTTATAACATCTTTCTGATAATCTTTAATAATTACCGTTGCTTCATCTGATTCATCTCCAACTAATGTTAAATCCAAGATAGCATTGGAATGAAGAATTTTTTCGATTTTGCCTGGATCCAGTTTAATAGATTTAGGTTTTTTACCCTGACCATAAACTACACCAGGAATCAATCCCTCTTTCCTTATTTTGCGTGCAGCTCCTTTTCCGGTTTCATTTCTCACGTCTGCTTTAATAGAATGTCTCTCCATGACTATCCTCTCCTTGCATAAATTAAATTTTAAGCCAGTTTCTATTCTCAACTGACAAGATTTCTAATAAATAAACAGAACAAACTTTATTATAACATCAATAATATCCCTGAGCAAGTATTAAAACAAGATAACTATTAAAAAAGTATACTAACTGATAAATCTTTAAAAATTCTGTCTATAGCCTCTCCGAGTAGTGGTGCAACAGACAGTACTTCCAGATTATCAAGTTCATATTTTTCTTTCGGCTTTATAGTATTTGTTACGATGATCTTATTAATAGGAGCATTTTTAAGTCTGCCAACCGCAGGACCAGAAAATAAAGCATGTGTTCCACATGCATAAACTTCATTTGCCCCTCTATCTTTAAGAATTTCTGCTGCAGCTGTTATAGTACCGGCAGTATCAATAATATCATCCAGCAGAATTACATTTTTACCTTCAACCTCACCAATAACATTCATAACTTCCGCTACATTAGGCTTAGGACGCCTTTTGTCAATAATAGCCATTGGGATATTTAATCCTTCAGCAAAAGATCTTACTCTCTTTACTGAACCCACATCTGGAGCAACTGCAATAGTATCTGACAGATCATGTTCTTGAAAATAATCCTTCATAATAGGTGCTGCATAAAGGTGGTCCACTGGAATATCAAAAAATCCCTGAATTTGTGATGCATGAAAATCAATTGACAGAACTCTGCGTGCTCCAGCAGTTGTAAGCAGGTTTGCCACAAGTTTTGCTGTAATTGGATCTCTGGGTTTTGCTTTTCGATCCTGACGAGCATAACCATAATAAGGCATTACTGCTGTAATCCTTCTGGCGGACGCCCTTCTTAAGGCATCAATTATTACTAAAAGTTCCATTAAATTTTCATTAACAGGTGGACTGGTGGGCTGAACCACAAAAACATCTGCCCCTCTTACCGTTTCATATATTCTTACTCTAATCTCACCATCTTTAAATCTGGTAACATCACTATTTACAAGTTCTGTGCCCAGATAGTCACAGAGATCCTGAGCAAGCTGAGGATGAGAATTGCCTGCAAAAATTTTCAGTTGTTCACTGTAAGTTGACATTTTGAAACCTCCTAAAATTAATCCTGCTTCTTTTTATATACACGAGCCGGTACTCCAATTACAGTGGTATCAGCTTCTACATCTTTTGTTACCACAGAACCAGCACCAGTCTTTGCACCTGATCCAATTTTTAGAGGAGCAACCAAAACAGAATTACTGCCTATAAAAGCATCATCTTCCACTTTAGTTTTATGTTTATTTTTGCCATCATAATTTGCAAATATAGTACCCGCTCCTATATTACAGCGCTCTCCAATTTCAGCATCTCCTACATAAGAAAGATGCGGAACTTTTGATGTATCTCCAACAACAGCTTTCTTCATTTCAACAAAATCTCCGACCTTACATCCAGAACCAATTCTACAGCCAGGTCGTAAATAAGCAAAGGGGCCAACTTTTGTATTATCATCAACAGAACTTTCCTTTATAATAGAGTGTGAAAGGAGTTCAACATTTTCTCCGATTTTTGCAGATACCAAACGTGAATGAGGTCCAATAATACTGTTTTTTCCGATTTTTGTAGAACCTTCTAAATATGTAAAGGGATAAACAATAGTATCTTTTCCTATTTCAACTTCAGAATCTATATATGTATTATCTGGATCTATAATTGTAACTCCATTATCCATGTGTTTTTCTATGGTCCTCTTCCGCAAAATTTTTTCTGCTCGCACAAGGTGAAATCTGGTATTAACACCCAGGATTTCTTCTGGATCATCTATTTTATATGTTATTATTTTTTTATTTTTTTGAGAAGCATATTCTACAGCATCAGTCAAATAATATTCTCCCTGTGCATTATTATTATTCATATTTTTTAAAAAATCAGCAAGCAATTCACTATCAAAACAGTAAACCCCACTGTTAATTTCTGTAATTTTTCTGGTCTCAAAATCAGCATCATCTTCCTCTACCACTTCTTTAACCATATTAGAACTGTTCTTTACTATCCTTCCATACCCTGCTGGGTCATCAAGTTCTGCAGTCATAATAGTTAAATCAGAATAACTATTTTTATGTTCTTCAATAAATAACTGTACAGTTTCTGACCTAAGCAGTGGAATATCTCCATAAAGAACAACAACAGGTCCAGAATGTTTTTCAATATAGCTTTCTGCCTGTTTAACAGCATGTCCTGTTCCCAGCTGTTTGTTCTGAACAACATAATTAATACTGCTGCCATTTACTTCATTTTTTACTTCATCTTTTTGATGACCTACAACACAAACAATTTCTGTCTTCAGACTATCCAAAGCTGATATAACATGTTTGAGCATAGCTTTACCCGCAACTTTATGCAAAACCTTTATTTTGTCAGATTTCATTCTTGTACCTTTACCGGCGGCCAGTATAACTGTTAAAAGTTCTGACATATCAATAGCTCCTTTCATCTTCAAAAGAAAACTTTACTTTATCTAAATTTAAAATTTCTCTATTTTCCTCTTTAATAATATTATCTATTTTGAAATTAAATTCTTTTGCCTGAAATTCTCCATACATAATAAAATGTCTTATTAATAAAGTAAAAAGTGCATCTTTGATACCATATCCAGCAAGGATAGAAAGATCAGAATAAGCTGTATCAAGATCAGGTGCATTATGTGAGAACATCCTTGCAGCTGCCTTATTTAAACCTGCCCCTCCAATAATATTAGCCAGATTACTGTAATACATTAAATCCATTGTATCATCATAATGATATATTTCTGGTATTCTTCTTGCTGCAGCTGTTTCTAATATGGATATATCAGAATTGAAATTATGTCCCACAATCACCTCAGGCTTATATTTATTTATAATCGTTCTCAAAATATCAACACCTTCTTCCGGGCTAACAGAAGGTGCCAATTTTTTATTTGTAAAAATAATACCCGCCTTTTTTATAGAATTTTTTTTCATTATTATATATTGAATCATATCCAGTTTGCTTTTATAATATTCAGTATCAACTGCCATCACCAGCTCTGCATCCGGCTTTTTGCTCCAGAAAGGGCTGGGCTGAAAAGTAACCATCTCATTATATACACTATCCAGGGAAAAAAGCTGTTCTATCAATTCAGATTGTCTCTGAACCCCAATTAATTTAGCTAAATCTGACCTTGGAGCTGCTTTAAACTTTTTTTCTGTTGGATATCTCCGCATAACTCTCTTTAATCTTTTGCCGCGGCCTAATATTAAAGCCAGTTTAAATTTATAAAGGTCACTTGCCATTACATATGGTTCCATTTATTATTATCCCTCAAATCTATTATTAAAGACATACCGGCATTATTATACCATTATAAGTTCTTTAATCGTAAGAAGTATAACAGAGAAAAATGCTTTTGTCAAGATTGCTGAGATTTATAGAAAAGATTTACGCTTTTTAAACCTTTTTAAAAGGAAAACACTGCCTGATCAGGCAGTGTTTGAAAAAATTATATATTACTGAGCATTTGCCAGTTCATTTGAGAATTTATCCATTACAGCACTTTCCATACTATCTCTTAATTTGGTAGAAATGGGGAAACACACATCCTGAAAATCACCATTTCTTTTCCTCCGAGATGGCATAGAAAGAAAAGTCCCGTTTTTCCCGTCAATAACTTTCATATCTCTTATTACTAAAGAATCATCAAAAGTTATTGAAGCATAGGCCTTAATAAGGCTGTCACTTATATCTACAGGAAAAACTCTAACATCAGTAATTTTCATTTGACTTCACCACCTTTTGTAATTATTTGGTAATTGCTGCTTATATTATACCTCCAAATAATGGTAAAGTCAAGTATATTTTACAATTAATTGTAAATAATTTACTTTTTAAAATAATTATCAAGGTGTCTGGAAAGAGGTAGAGAAAGAACCCCTCCGATCAACATCTGTGCAAAATCAATACCAATTTCTGGGAGAACCACAGCCCAGCTCAGCAAAAAACCTTTTGCAACTGCATATCCCAGAATCATTATATTTCCACCCAGTATGATGGCAAATACTTTTTTTTCAAAAGAAAAACCCTGTCCGATTTTTCCAACCACCCATCCCTCTAATCCCTTAATTAGGAAAGTAAATGGTGACCAAATAGAATAGCCAAGAATAATATCCATCAAAGCAGAACCTGCTGCACCAGCAATACCACCTGCTTTTGCTCCAAATGTTAATGCTATAGTATAAATCGCAACTTCGCCCAGATTAAAATATGAACTGCTGGGACCTGGTATATGAAGATATGTCGCTACTGATGTAAAGGCAATAAATAATGCCAGAAAAGAAAGTGATCTTGTATCAATACTATTTAATTTTAAATTTTTGAGATGTTCGCGGATATTATCCTGATTATCCATATTTTGACCCTCCTCGGGGCAAGCCCACGAGGATTCCTGCTTCTTAGAAGTGGTAACCCACCATCTCCACAGGCTTAAAATCCTGTTAGCCCAACAGTATATCCTCTAACTTGCCTTTTGTATT
>NZ_QPJN01000041.1:0-13535 GCF_003338615.1 Halanaerobium sp. DL-01 | reverse complement strand
GTTCAGCCCTATTTCTTCCTTCATTTCGTTAAGATTCATTGACTAAAAATTTCAATATTCCTGCATCTCCCCTTTTTGCAGCAGTATATAAAAAATGGGGAAAGTCCAGTTAAATAATATTCATTATTATCTAAAAATATTAATATCTTATTATTACAACTAAAATAAGGTTCCCCATGTGTTTAGGATGGAAAACCTTTGCATTCTTTATTTATTATTAATTTCTTCTGCTACTTATTCTTTCCTTTTGCTTTTCCACTGGAGTGATTTGATTTACCTCTATCTTTATTTTTTTTATCATTTGATTTATCATTATTTCCTTTATTAGGTTTCACTCCATTATTATCATTATTATTTTTTTCAAATCCGTGATTATTATTTATTTTATTTACTTCTCTTTCTTTATCACGTGCTTCTTTTCTATATGTGCTGGCCATTTTTTTTAACTCAGAGATTTCCAGTTTCCCATTTTTTTCAAGCAAAGAAGAAATTTCATTAGAAAATTTTTCGCTAAATTCTGCATCTTTATCTACTCTGCTTAATTTTCTCATTTCAAGAGCAGTCTGAAAAAATAACTGTCCTGAATTTTCATCAGAGTGAAAGTTATTAAGAGTGTCTACCATATTCTTCTCATTAAATCCATTTAAAACAGCTTCATTCAAATTATTTAATATAAAAAAGCTCTGACCTAAATCAATTTCATCTGTAATATACCTGTCGATAACACTTGTAATGGTTGTAAATTCAAGACCACCTTCTTCATCCTCGCCATAATAATCTGCTAACTTCTTTTCTAATACTATTCTATCCAGTGAATCTAGTTCTTTTTCACTTTCTAAAAAATCTAAATAAGCTGTTAAGTTTTCGAATCTATCTGATTCTTCTCCATCTTCAGCAGTTATGACTTCATTTAAACCTTCATCTGCTGACTGAGCAGATACCATACCGCCAGCAATTAAAAATATAGTTAGACCAATAATCAATAAAAAAGATAATTTTTTCTTCATAAATTTCTGCACCTCCAGATATGGAGCGGACAACGGGATTCGAACCCGCGGCATTTAGCTTGGGAAGCTAACACTCTACCAGCTGAGTTATGTCCGCACTATTGCTCTATTTGGATTTTTCTGTAATCTCTTTTTCCAGATCATAATACCTTTTTTTAGCTGTATCAGTAAGCTGTTCCAGTACTTCCTGTCTAAATTTTTTTGCAACAGCCTTTCTATCTACTTTTCCTTTTCCCTCAGCCAGCTGGCTCCAGTTTATTTTATCACTTTTATGAAATAAATCATAATCTACCAACCGCTCTCCTGCCTCATTATATTCAAATCCTATTAAAATCTTTTTTATTTCAAGAGGAGATAAAAAAGTAAACAGTCTAAGCTGATAGGCAGTAATAGAAAACAGAGCAAAAGCATGATCTTTTGTCCAGGATTCGCCAAGGATTATTCCAACTTCCAAATCAGATAAAATAGTCAGCAGTCTTTCATATTCCAGATCATATAATTCATCAGAATCATAAATATTTATTTTCAGCTCATACCACTCTGTATTGTCAATTCCTTGAGTAATATACTGTACAGCATCACGCCTGAGTTCATTAAAAACTGAAGCAGGCGTTTTATTTACAAGAATATTATTTAAAACATAAGCCATAGACATTATTTTTGATCTGATGGCCTGGTCGGTAAAAGAAATAATAGTAGAATCAGAGTCTCCATTATCTATCCCTTCCAGAATGGAAGTTTCTTCTGCTCCATAAGATTCTTTTATTTTTTTTATAATTTTTTCTCCGTTTTTAGGAATTCTCATTACCAGCTGTCCTGGCCCTGTTTCCAAAGATTCTATATGTTTAGCAATTTCAGTATTATTAATCAGCTCTGCCATCAATTTAAGCGGACTGCAGGAAATATATAGAATTTCATCTGCATTTTTCACCTTTTTTGTATTTTTTTCAGCAGCAACTATAAATGCAATAACAGAATCTTCCTGAGCAATTTCTACCGCAGCTGGAAATGACATTATTTCCGCATTAAATCTTTCAACTAATTTTTCTGACAGTTCATGAGAACAGTCAGCTTTTAAAAAAAGATATTGAGGTCCTGAACGGACAAAATTCATTTAATTGACCTCCTAGAAATTTTTTGTCTAAACTTTTAGATAATATTTTCTTTAAATCATAGAAAAACTACTGTTTAATTTTCTACCTTTTTCTGCCAGGTGTGGATAATTTATTGTATATATCTGACAGGAAGGAAGCAGAATACAGTTAATATTAAATATACCATTTAGATAGATATTGTTTTCGGAAAAAGGTCTATCATAATTGTGTCCAAATAAATTTATCTGCGCATTTTGCGGCAGTTTTTCTGAATAGTGGGCAAGACCAATACTTACTCCCATTACTTCTATAACACTTCCCTCTAAACAAATCTCACTCCGATTTATATTATCAAACAGAATACTGTTAATATCATGATTCCCCGGCACATAGATAATTCTAGCATCAGTTAGTTTTTCCAGATTAGATATAAAATCGGCAGATCGTTTCTTATACTTTGATCTGTAGCGCTCAGGTTCATATTCCAGTTTAATATTATCAACCAGATCCCCAGTATGAATTATTACATCTGCACTGCTCTTTTCTACAACTTTATAAATATATGGATATATGCATTCAGGAGTATCACTTATATGCAGAATCTTTACTTCTGCAGACTGTTTTACATCTGCTGGAAATTCACAGTTTTTATGGAATATTTTTTCCATAAAATCTGATGCTGCTTTCTTGAAAAAAGAACCCATAATATCACTCCTCAGCTTCTAAATACTTTACTATCCAGCAATACTAAGTTACAGTCATACTATTCTATTTATACTAATAATTATAATACAAAATATCTAAAGTTGCAACAAATATAGCAACAAGAAGTTTGCCCATTTTTAGATTATGTTGAAAAAAAGATGTAGGAATATTGAAATTTTAGTATAATAATCTCAACTAAACACATGATAAATTTCTATCATATAACTGAGCTGTTTATCTAAACTTCTTTAATGTCTTCCCATCCAGATAATCAAACCTTTTAGCTTGATAACTTCCTCTTTTATTCATTTCTTTTATAATCATATCATGTATTTCCCACCATTCTCTGCCCCAGTTTACAAATAAAGTTTCATTCCCAGGTGCTCTGCCCAAAAGTCTCTGAACAGCAATATCCGGTGACAGATTTTCCAAAAATACAATTACTCTTTCTATATATTCTTCCAGTGAAATAAGATCTATCTCTCCCTTTTTATACTTTTCTCCAAAAATAGATTTTTCTCTAATATAAAGGGCATGCAGTTTAACATGGTCCACTTTTAAGGCAGATAAAATACGAGCTGATTCTCTCACATCCAGCATATTATCTCCCGGCAGATTTAGGATTAAATGAGCACCTGTTTCTAAATTATATTTTTTTGCTGTAAGATGTGCATCCAAAAATTCAGCCAGAGTATGTCCTCTGTTAACTGATGTAAGGGTATGGTAATTTACAGTCTGCAGACCAAATTCAAAAGCAAGATTAATGTTTTTTCCACTTTGTTCAATTACTTTTTCTAAACTGCTGATATATTTGTCACTAATAGAATCTGGTCTTGTAGAAAAATATACCGCCGCAATACCATCAACTTCTGCTGCCTGCTGAACATAATTTTTTAATTTATTCAGCGGCAGATATGTATTGGTAAAGTTCTGGAAATAGGCAATAAAATTATTTACACCATATCTTTCTCCAATATATTTTTTATTTTCTAACAGTTGTTCTTTAACAGACATTGTATCTGGCAGCATTTCAAAATCGGCAGCATTTTCACCACAAAAATAACAGCCGGCTGAATCAAGGTTACCATCTCTATTTGGACAGGTAGTAGGAAGATTCACCGGCAGTTTATATGTCTTTTCTCCATATTTTTCTCTCAAAAAATGAGAGTATTTATAGTACGGCTGTTCCATAAATTTTCACCTCATTAAATTAAATAAACCAGAGATTATCCAGTAATTTTTCTGGTAAATAATCCCTGCTTTTTCCTGCTTAGAAAATTTATAACTCTTTCTGTATTCTTATTTATAATTAGCTTTTCATCCATATAATCACTGCTGAAGAGAAAATCCAGTGAAGAAATTTCTCCAACTTCATCATGAAAATGCGCATCACTGTTAACAGCAAGATTTACTCTGTATCTGCCGGCCAGTTTTAACAATTTAAGTGAATTTTCTTTTCTGGCTCTTTCAAAAGTTTTTCTTTTATTATAAGAGCCAGCATTTAATTCTAAAATCGTATTATATTTTTTTGCTGCTTTTATCAGTGCTTCTAAATCAAGTGGATAGTTTTTTTGGACTGGATGTGTTATCATATCCACTGCCGGATTCTGCACTGCTTTTATTACAGCATCAGTATATTCTTCACTGCTGTTTAAACTGTGCCCAGTCTGTGAATGAATACCAGCAGTTACAAAATCCAGCTTTTCTAAAAGTTCTTGTGGAAGATCCAGTCTTCCATCATCAAGAATATTGGCCTCAACTCCTTTTAATATCCTAACTCCATAAATTTCCTCAGGTATTACATCAAGATTGCCAAAATAATATTCGTGTGGACCCCCGGGCATCTTAGGACCATGGTCTGTAACAGCAATCATCCGTATACCCCGCAAAAAAGCACCTCTGGCCATTTCGTCTAAAGTAGAATATGCATGCCCACTGTGAACCGTATGTGTGTGAAGATCTGCTTCTATTTTCATCAAACTTATCACTTCCCTTTTTTATTGTTATTATAATCTTATAGAAGTATTATTAAATTAAAATTGACTTAAAGTTAATTTACTGTAAACATTTTAACACATCAGTCTCATATTTCAAGTAAAATAATAAATAGAGTGCCCCAAAATTATTTTTATAGATGCAAAAAGACCCTCACTGATGAGAGCCTCTGTTTTCATTTAATATTTTTGTTAAAAATGCCTGTATTCTTTCTGATTCCGGATTTACAAATATTTTCTCCGGTACAGTATCACTGATTATTTTCCCATGATCCATAAAAAATACTCTATCAGAAACATCACGGGCAAAACCCATCTCATGAGTTACAACCATCATAGTTATTTTATCTTCTGCCAGGTCTCTAATTACACTCAATACTTCTCCAACCAGTTCAGGGTCAAGAGAAGATGTTGGTTCATCAAAAAGCATAATATCCGGCTCCATTGACATAGCTCTCGCAATTGCAACTCTCTGTTTTTGTCCACCGGACAGCTGAGAAGGATAAGAATCTTCTTTATCTCCAAGTCCAACTTTTTTTAATAAAGTTCTGGCTTTTTGTACCGCAGTCTTCCTGTCTTCTTTTTTGACAATCAGTGGAGCTTCAGTTAAATTTTCCAGCACTGTTTTATGGGGAAAAAGATTAAATCCCTGAAATACCATACCCATTTTTCTAAAGGCTTTTTTTCCTTCTTTTTCTGTTGATATTCCTTCAACAAAGATTTCTCCACCGTTAATTTCTTCCAGACCTATTAAACATCTTAAAAGAGTACTTTTACCTGATCCAGAAGGGCCAATAACAGAAATAACTTCACCCTGCTGAACCTCAAAAGAGACATCATTTAAAACCTTTAACTTACCAAAACTTTTATTTATTTTTTCTGCTCTAATCATTTCCAACTACATCACCTATTCGTAAACAGAATATTTCTGCTCGAGTTTGCGGAAAACTGTAACAATTACTGAACTAATCAAAAGATAAAAAACTGCAGCTATTATAAATGGTACTATAGAAAAATCCCTGGTTACGGCTACCTTTGCTGCCCTCAGCAAGTCGCCCAGCCCTATTGCTGCAACAAGTGCACTGTCTTTAACAAGGTTTATAGCTTCATTGCTTGTTGGTGGAAGTACCCTTTTTATAGTCTGAGGAATAATAATCCTTGTCATAGTCTGACGGTAATTTAATCCAAGAACCTGTGCAGCCTCATACTGGCCTTTATCAATAGATTCAATACCGGCTCTAAAAATTTCCGTAAAATATGCCGCATAATTAATAATAAAAGTTAAAACTGCAGCCGGAAACGGCTGCAGAGTAATACCTATTACCGGCAGACCATAATATGCAAAAAACAGCTGCAAAAGCAGTGGCGTACCGCGAAAAATCCAGGTATAAATCCCAAGAATCGTCTGCAGAAATTTAAATTTAGATATTTTCCCCAGTGCTCCAAGTACTCCAAGTAATACAGAAAAAACTGCTGTAATAATATATAGTTTAAATGTTACTATACTTCCTTCTAAAATATAACTGGATACATTCAGTATATAGTCCACCGGTTAAAGCCTCCTACTTGAGTAAAATATCTTCTCCGAACCATTTTTCTGAAATTTCTGCGGCAGTTCCATCTTCTATCATTTCTTCAAGTGTTTCATTGAGTGCTTTTCGGAAGCTGTCAGCTCCATCTCTAACACCAATTCCATACTCTTCACGTCCAAAATTTTCTTCCAGAACTTTAAACTGGCCCGGCCTTTTGCTCATATAGTAGCGTCCAACAATTTCGTCCACAACAACAGCATCTACTCTTCCAGACTGCAGATCAAGCAGTGCTTCAGTATTATTGGAAAATTTGCGTAGTTCTTTAAAACTTTCCAGAACTTCAGGTTCTGACTCTACAGCTGTTACACTGCTGCTTCCCAGCTGAATACCTACAACTTTACCTGCAAGATCTGATTTGTTTTTAATTTCACTATCATCCTGAACAATTATAATCTGTCTGTTGGCAATATATGGTCTACTGAAATCAATGCTTTTCTCTCTTTCTGGAGTGATAGTTAATCCATTCCAGATTACATCTATCATACCATTTTTGAGGCTTAAAATTACACCATCCCATTCAACAGGTTTTAATTCAAGCTCTACCCCCATCCTGTCTGCAACTTCTCTGGCAAGATCAATATCAAAACCTACAATTTCACCATCTTCACTCCTAAAACCCATTGGTGGGAAACTATCATCAAGGCCAAGTACAATCTTTCCTTTTTTCTGAATCTCAGCCAGTGAATCCTCTGCCACTACTGCACCACTTAATACAATTAAAACAGTTAAAATAATAGAAATTATTAGACTTATTCTTGACTTCATATTTTATTCCTCCTAATGAAATACTTTTTTCTATTATACTTTATTACTTTATTATTGTAAAGTGATACATCAATATTTTTTATATTGACAATTTTCTCATAAAAAAATTTTAATCTTTAAGTTTTCTTACAAAATAATCTTCTCCATTAAATTCAGCTTTAACTATCTTTTCTTCTGATATCAATTTTTCCACATCAATCCATTCTGCTCCACACTTTTTGAGCAGCTCTTCTACCGCTTCTTCTTTGAGAGGATGGACAGAAGTTATATTTAAAAGATCTTCTCTTATATTTCCGGTGCTGGAAAATTGATTGCCCTCATAACCTATCAGGTATTCTGTATTAATTCCTTTTTCTTTAAATATCTGTACTGCAGCATTTACCCTTTCAATATCAGGTCCTTTTACATCCTTTTCTGCCGGCGGCCTTGTTGGAACAGCCACATATGTAACACCTGAGTTTAGTTTGGAAACAAATAAAGCAATTTTATTCAACTCTTCTAATGAGTCATTTATTCCTTTTACCAGCATTGTTTCAGTAGTGAGGGCTCCTTTAAATTTTTTTGCAAACTCTCTGTAACCCTTATGAATCTCCTCCAGATTCAATTTTGCATGTGGTCTATCAACTTTTTTCCAGATATCTGTACTGACTGCATCACATTTTAGAGATACCCAGTCAAAATTAAGCATTTCTTTTTGGACATTTTTATCGGCCATTAGAGAACCATTTGTTATAATTGCTGTTTTAACTCCCAGCTTATTCAGTTCAGCCGCAGTTTTACCTAAATTAATGTCCAGAGTTGGTTCTCCATCAGCAACAAAGGTTAGATAATCTACTTTTTCTTCTGCCTTTTTCAATTTTTTTAAACTTTTTTTTACTTCTCTTACTACCTCGTCAACTTCATAAAACTTTTCTCTTTTTATTCTCATCCTTTTTGTTCTACCGAGCTGACAGTAAACACAGGAAAAACTGCATATTTTAGGTGGAATTATATTGACACCAAGACTCTGACCCAATCGTCGTGATGGTACAGGTCCAAAAATTTTCATTTTTTATGCTCCTTTTTATAAATTATTGATAACATATGTTCATTAATGCCATTATATTCTCTCTGAGCATTTTTTTCAAATTATTTGCTCCTAAAATAGAAACTGGAAAACTCATTTGATTATTTAATGTGGAATATTTTTTATCAGATGATATAATACTATATGGCAGATAATATGATAGAAAGAATATTAAACAAAAATTATTTTAAACATAAGAAAGGAAGATTATTATGAAAAATCCAGTAAAAAAAGTAGCTGCAATACACGATATGTCAGGATTTGGCAGATCATCACTGACAGTAATCATTCCAATTCTATCGACTATGGGTATTCAGGTCTGTCCTGTTCCCACTTCAATACTTTCCACTCATACAGGAGGATTTACTGATTATAAGTTTATTGATTTAACAGAACACCTTGAAGAATACATAGCCCACTGGAAAAAATTAGACCTTAATTTTAACAGTATTTACAGCGGTTTTTTAGGATCTGTTAAACAGATAGATATAGTGGCTGATTTTATCAATTTTTTTGGTAAAGATAGTGAATTTGTAGTAGTGGATCCGGTAATGGGTGATGATGGAAAAAAATATGCTACCTATACAGATGATATGGTTAAAAAAATGAAAGAACTTGTTTCACATGCTGATATTATCACCCCAAATATGACAGAAGCTGCCTTTCTTCTGAATGAAGAATATCCACTAAAAATGGATAAAAAATTAATCAAAAATCATCTGTACAGGCTGGCAGATATGGGGCCAGAAATAGTGATTATAACAAGTATGCCCTACAATATTTCTGCAAAAAAAACCTCTGTAATTGCATATAACAATTATGATGAAAGATTCTGGCGCGTTGACTGTGATTATATACCCACATTTTATCCGGGAACTGGTGATATATTTGCCAGTGTTCTGGTAGGAAGTATGCTGCAGGGTGACAGCCTCCCTCTGGCCCTCAGCCGTTCAGTTCAGTTTACATCTACTGCTATCAAAACAACTTATGGTTATGATTATGATAATAGAGATGGAGTTATGCTGGAAAGAGTACTGGAAAACTTAAAAGCCCCTGTGATAAATCATAGTTATGAGCTGTTTTGAGCTAATAAGGAGCTTCCCTATTCGGGAAACTCCTTTAAAATTTTATTACTGTTTCTTTTATTTCAGATGTGCCTGACCTCTATAGACAAGTCCTCTTACACCATCAACTGTAATAATCTCTCCATCATCAAACTCATCAGAAATATCTCCCGCATTCACCACAACAGGTATTCCTAAATTGAGTCCAACAATCGCTGGATGAGAGGTCAAGCCGCCACCGTATGTTACTACTGCTGCTGCCTTCTTCATAGCTGAAATATAATTTCTGTCTGTCATTGGAGCAATTAAAATATCTCCTTCTTCCACTTTCTGTTCTGCTTCTTCAGCAGAACTTACTGTTCTTGCTTTACCTATAACTATACCTTTTCCAATACCCTGTCCTTCAGTTACCGGTTTACCGACAACATCAATCTTTATCAAGTTAGTTGTACCTGGTATACCGACAGGTGTACCAGCTGTGATCGTTACAAGATCTCCATCTTTAATCAAACCATGGTCAAGTGCTGCCGAAATAGCATTATCCATCATCTCATCTGTGGTACTGCTTCTGGCAGCCTGAAGTGGATATATTCCCCAGCTTAATGTAAGCTGATAAAGAACTCTGCGGC
This sequence comes from Halanaerobium sp. DL-01, assembly GCF_003338615.1. NCBI lineage: Bacteria > Bacillati > Bacillota > Clostridia > Halanaerobiales > Halanaerobiaceae > Halanaerobium > Halanaerobium sp. DL-01. The sequence goes on along the minus strand of NZ_QPJN01000041.1, from coordinate 3,619 downwards.
TTGGAGTTACTGCAATTATTGGAGTCATAGGTCTAAATTTAGAAACAGTTCTGGCAGTTAATCCAGATCCTGTAGAAGTTATAATTGCCTCTATACCTAGCTCACCTGCAGTTTCACAGGTTGCCAGACTTATTGCTTCAGTAATAGAATCTGTTTTACTGTGGCTGGTGAGGTTAAATTTCTCCTGATATGTCGATGATGCTTCTACTTCAAGAGCAATATTTGCCATAGTTTCTACTGATTCTATCGGATATTTCCCTGCTGCAGATTCTCCAGAAAGCATTGTTGCATCAGTACCATCAAAAATCGCATTGGCAACATCAGAAGCTTCTGCACGAGTGGGACGTGGATTTCTTATCATTGAATCCAGCATCTGTGTAGCTGTAATAACAGGTTTGGCAGCTAGATTACATTTTCTAATCAGCATTTTCTGTATTACTGGCACTTTTTCTGCTGGAATTTCAACTCCAAGGTCTCCTCTTGCTACCATAATTCCATCAGCAACATTCAGAATAGAATCAATATTGTCTACACCTTCCTGATTTTCTATTTTTGCTATTATAAATATATTTTCATTACCTGTTTCTTCAAGGATCTTTCTGATCTCCATAACATCACTTGCTTTTCTTACAAAAGAAGCAGCAATAAAATGAATTCCCTGTTCAACACCAAATTTAATATCTGAAATATCTTTATCAATCAGAGCTGGAAGATTAACCTTTACTCCGGGTAAATTAACACCTTTTTTTGAACCAAGTTCTCCCCCATTTTTTACCCTTGTTATGACATTCTCATCATCTATTTTTGTAACTTCTAATTCAATTAATCCATCATCCAAAAGAATCTCCTGACCAATCTCCACATCTTCGGCTAGTTCTTTATAAGATATCGAAAATTTTTCGCAGGTCCCCAGCACGTCTTCTTTAGATATAATAACTTCTGATCCTGTTTCGAGCTCTATTTTTCCGCCTTCCATATCACCGGTTCTAATTTCTGGTCCTTTAGTATCAAGCATTAGGCCCACCGGTATCCCTGTTTCTTTAGAAACTTTTTTAACAAGATTAATTCTATTCAGATGTTCTTCATGGTTTCCATGAGAAAAGTTCATTCTAGCAACATTCATTCCGGCCTCAACAAGTTTTTTAATCGTTTCTTCATCATTGGTTGCTGGACCAAGTGTACACACAATCTTTGTTTTTCTCATTTTCATCCCCCAAATCTTTTATTATAATGACAAAATATGTGCCAGCTTGTATATATCCATATCTATTTCCTGTTTAGCTGCCACTGCATCTTCAATCTCACAGTATTCAATTGAATTATTAACATAACTTACCATCTTATTTCGTTTTCCCTTTAACAGGAGTTTTACAGCTTCTGCAGCCATTCTGCTGGCAATAATTCTATCTGTTGCAGTGGGACTGCCTCCTCTCTGCAGATGACCCAGTATTGTAACTCTGGTTTCCATACCCGTATATTCTCTAATGATGTCTCCAAGAGCAAATCCGGGGCTGCCATTGTAGGCTTCAAGATCAACAAATGGTGCTTTAACACCTTCAGCAATTAATATGATGCTGTGAAGCTTTCCGCGTTCAAACCCCTGGATAATCTTATCAGTCACCTCTTTTGGTGTAAAATGTATCTCCGGTACAAGGATAAACTCAGCTCCCCCGGCAAGACCTGCCATCATTGTTAAATATCCAGAATCTCTGCCCATACATTCTATAACAAAAGTTCTTTCGTGAGATGTAGCAGTATCACGTATTTTATTTACTGCATCAAGTACTGTGTTCATGGCAGTATCAAAACCAATAGTGTAATCTGTACAGGAAAGATCATTATCAATAGTCCCTGGAATACCTACTGCCTTAATATCGGATTCTTCATTAATTTTTTGTACTCCTCTTAAAGAACCATCACCACCAATAACCACAAGCCCCTCAATGTTTTCTTCCTTCATATTCTGATAGGCTATTTTTCTTCCTTCTTCTGTTAGAAATTCTTTGCATCTGGCAGTAAATAATATTGTACCACCTTTTTGAATAATATCAGCTACTGATCCTCTCTGCATTGGAAAAAAATCCTTCTCAATCAGACCTAAATAGCCATGTTTTATCCCTACAACTTCTAGATTATTGTAAATGGCAGTTCTGACAACCGATCTAATCGCTGGATTCATTCCAGGAGCATCACCACCACTTGTTAATACACCGATTTTTTTCATAGTCTTAACCTCCATCTATTTTTACAGCTCATATTAGCTTGATTCCTGCTTAAGCTGACTGCAAAATATTTTTTTAAATCACCAAACCATTATATTTTTCATTTATTGCTTACTCATGTTTTTTGTACTTCACTTCATATATTATATTATATAATTGGGATTATTACATATATTATTTTATATTTTATCTTCACTCGAAAATTTTATATATCATTTAAATAAGTGTAAGCATCTTCTGCTTCTCCAGCCGGAACCTTTATTTGAAAACAGCTGGAACCTGCTGATTCTATTTCTACCATAAATCCTTCTTTTTCCATATTCATCAAAATTTCTTCTGCTTCATCTTCTGAGCCAGCTATATAAACAACCTGCCACATATTTTCTCCTTTCCATTCTTTTTTGGATTAATCAACAATAAACAGCAGCTAGTGTTCAGACAGCAGCCAATTAGTATTAAATACCTCCAGAAAAAGTTTCACCGTGTTTTGTCAAAACCTCAGCTTTTCCTCTAATTTTAATAGCCGAAACATTTTCGGTAAACTGTGCAACAAGAATTTCTCCTGCATCAAGCTTTTCTGTGTGATTAAATTTTGTGTCTTTCCCTCTGGTCAGGCCGATAATTGTAACTCCATCTTCCATAGCCTTAATCACAATATAATCTGCATTAACGTCCATAGTTTAAGCCTCCTTATTGTTAATATTTAACATAAAAGTAAATATAAATTAAGTAATAAACCTTTTCACAAGTCCACAGACTGGATAAACTTTTCAGCTGCTTTAGATAAAAAATTGTAAACCTAAATAATGGCCAGACTCATTAGAGTGACAGCAATACCTGCTGCTAAAACTCCTATACTGATAGAAAGAAAAGAATAACTGAATTTTATTTTAAAAATTACCGCAGCTAGACTGGCTGTCCAGGCACCGGTTGTAGGAAAGGGTACTGCGGTAAAAAGTATCAATCCCAGCACACCATATTTCTCTACATTACTGCTCTTTCTAATTGTTCTATTATAAAGCCATTCAAAAAATTTATTCATTATTTCTGATCTTTTTATCAGGAATTCGCGCACAGGATTCAGCAGAAAAAGCAGTGGTATAATAGGAATTATATTGCCGCAAACAGCCAGGAAAAATACTTTAAGAGGAGCTATTCCAAGGGAAATCCCAAGTGGTACTGCCCCCCTTAATTCTATAAAAGGCAGCATTGCTGTTAAAAAAACCGCCCATTCCTCACTTAATCTGCTGCTGAAAAAATAAAATACTGCTTCCATTATAATTCGGATTCCTCACAGTTTAAGAGATTTTTCCCAGCAATACCTGGTTCTGTCATTTCAAATGGATTTAGAATTTCCTCAAGCTCTTCTTCGCTCAAAATCCCCTGTTCCAGAATAA
>NZ_QPJN01000040.1:0-13613 GCF_003338615.1 Halanaerobium sp. DL-01 | reverse complement strand
TGTGCCCATAGTTATCTAAATTGATCTCCAGCCAGGCTGGCCTGATATTATTAAACTTATCCTGATAATTCATAATTACATCTCCCAGACATATTAATTTTCAGATTTGAAAACTTAATTTAAAAATTATTAATGAAAGTTATCTTTAAGAAAATATTATTAATCTATTATTTGAATATATCTGAATAATTTACTTAAGTTGTCATCTGAAATAAATTCTAATCAATTTAAAATATCTTTTTGCCTCTTTGAATTCAACAGGACTTAATACCAGAATAGCAAATTGCTGCTATTAGTACTTTTACTTTCGGTTTCTCTATTTGCTTATATTACTGTAATAAGTAGAATAATTAAAACCAACAAAATTTAAAACAATAGAGGTTTTATATCCTTTATTTATCCACTTTGATGGAATATGAACTTTGAAAACTATCAAAAACTTACTTTATATCCAATTCTGTTAGGAGGCTTATAGAACTGAACCAGATTTTTGACTTTTATTTTCTTTATTCTGTCCAGTTTTTTCATCAAAATGTTCAATTGTAATACCTAAAAATCCAAATATTATAGAAACTATAGGTGTCAACCATAAGAAAAATGCGTAAGGCGCATAAGCAAATGTAGCTACTCCTAAAGTACTACTCATAAAAGCACCACAAGTATTCCATGGAACTAAGGCACTAGTTAAAGTCCCACTATCTTCTAAAGCTCTAGATAAGTTTTTAGCTTTTAATCCTCTATCTTTATAAGCATTGGAATACATCCTTCCAGTTACTACAATAGACATATATTGTTCAGAAAGTACTACATTCATACCAATAGCTGTCATAATTGTTACAAATATAAGTGAACCATCACTCTTAACTTTTTCTAAAATCCTAATAACTATAACTTTTAATTGATTTGTCTTTTCCATTATACCCCCGAACATCATAGCCGTTATAACAATAGAAATTGAGTATAACATATTAGTAAATCCACCATTGGTCAATAATCCATCAACCGCTTCAACCCCACTATTACTTACATAACCACTATAAGAAGCAATTAAAATATCACCAAAATTATTTCCTTGTAATATAACACCTAATAACATAGCTGTAAGTATACCCATTGAAATACCTGGAATAGCAGGTATTTTTTTATACGATAAATATATTACTAGTAAAGGCGGTATAAATAAAAATAATGATATATTAAATTGTCCTTGTAAACCCACCAAAATTTCATTTATTTGTGCTAAATCTGCTGTTTCTCCCAGAGTAAGCCTGAATCCCAAAATTGTCTCAATAATTAGGACTATTACATAACTTACACCAGTTGTATAAACCATATGGCGAATATGGGTAAACAAATCAGTACCTGCCATAGCAGGTGCAAGATTTGTTGTATCAGATAAAGGTGACATTTTATCTCCAAAATAAGCACCAGACAAAATAGAACCAGCGACTATTGGTAATGGCAACCCTAAACCTGATCCAACTCCCATTAATGCAATTCCTATAGTTCCTGCAGTCCCCCATGAACTACCTGTAGCTAAAGTTGTTATTGAAGTAATTAACATTGTAGCTACCAGAAAAAACTTAGGACTTAATAATTGTAATCCATAATAAATCATAGTTGGTACAACGCCACTTATAATCCAAACTCCAACAAGTACACCAATTATTGATAGAATTATAACTGCCTGCAGAGCTTGAGTTATTCCTTCCTTCATTCCGTCTTCAATTTCTTCCCATTTATATCCCGCTCTGATACCCATTATAGCTGCCATAAAAGCCCCCATAATCATTGGTACGTGTGGAGCAGTCTCATATACAACTATAGCAAAGCCAATAACTACAATTAAAAATAATACTGAAAATAAAGCTTCCCATAAATATGGATCCCTTTTTTCTCTATTTTTTAGCATATAACCACCTTTTTAAATTTTTTTGGATTGGTTTATAAAATATTCTTGATAATCATAAATTTTCGAAAATAATTATTTTGGGAATTGTATTTTTGAATTAAACTAATTTAAGTTGTAATAATTTTAATTTTATAAATTTATTTTAGTTGACCTTAAAAAATTTTATTTCAAACAATATTTTAGCTTATCTTTAATGCATCTTTAATTCAATTAGAACTACTGTTTAAATAATCCCTAATGATTTTTTCATTAGTTTCACTGCAGCTTCTGGATATTTCTTGGCCATTACTCCACAAGCTGCAAAAATATAGTTTTGATCAATTAATACATCTGCTTTCATCCCCGGATAAAGTTTTTTTTGCACATTTTTAACACGAATATTTGCAAGTATCTTTTTGTTTTTTTTCAATTTAGTTAAGGCTCCCCCAGTACCAATAATATATTTTACTCCTGTTAAATCTTTACCTTTTGCAGCTGCTGTTCTACCTGAAGGACCATAAATTTCTTTAATTTCTCCGGCATGTCTATTTAATGCCCTATTCACTGCTTCTTCAGTTAATAATTCTATTAACTTTATTTCTTTTTTATTTTGTGGTATAGGTTTTCTATTTTCTAAAATATCCTGAATCTCAAATCCCAATTTTTCTTCTATTTTATTTATCCCTATTTCGTTAATTAGATTTTTTGCGTTAATAAAAACTCCAAGATCACCCTCAACTGTTCTAATAGCTGTGGGTTCAGGACTAATCATTATATCCTGGTATTCTTTTGTTCCCTCTGTAACTGAATGAAGATCTGTTGTTGCACCACCAACATCAAAAATAATTAAATCTCCAATTTCCTCCTTTAATAATTTAGCAGCATTCATAACTGCACCTGGTGTAGGCATAATCGAACCAGTAACCATTCTATCAATTTTTTCCATGCCAGGTGCATGAACTATATGTTTTTCAAATGCATCTTGAATTATTTTTCTAGTAGGTTCAATATTAAATACATCAATTTCTGGATATACATTATCAACAATTAGTAATTTGGTTTGGGATTCTGAAAATATTTCTTTAACTTCCGTTTGACAGACTTTATTCCCTCCATAAATTAACCAAATTGGCAAATCAAGCTTTCTCAACATTTTTGCGTTATGAATAATAGTATCCTCATCACCATAGTCGACACCACCAGCCAGAAGAATAATGTTGGGCTGCTGTTTTTTTATCTCTTCTAGCTGATGTTCTTTTAATTTACCCGCCGTTACCATTTTAATAACAGCTCCAGCCCCAAGTGCTGCATATTCAGCTGCTTTAACTGTCATATCATGCACAAGTCCATGAACAGTCATCTTTAAACCACCTGCAGCACTACTTGTAGCTAATAAATCATTCCATTTAATATCATCTAATCTCAAATTGCTTTTAAGATTAGTTATCGCATTTTTTAAACCAATCGTTACATCTCCATCTAAAACAGTTGTGGGGGCCTGACCCTGTCCTTCAAAAACTGGGTCAGCACTACTTAAATTATTAAATGCGTTAATCACAGTGGTTGTACTTCCTATTTCGGCAACTAATAAGTCTACTGCAGCCATTATTTCCTCCCTTATTATTCTTCAGATTCTTCTTTAACTTCAGATAATTTGTCTTTGAGTATTCCTTTGCGCTTCCATCTTTCTTTAACAATAAAACTGGCTACATCTGTTCCATTAGTCCCTGGGCCAAAACCAGCGTCCATTCCAGACTCTAAAGCAATATCATTATTTACCTGTGTTCCTCCACTAACAAGGATTAAATCATCTCTTATACCTTTTTCAATACAAAGATTATTTAATTTTTTCATATTAGTCCTATGAATATCATTATGTGTTATTATAGTACTAATTAATACTGCATCAGCATCTATTTCTATAGCTGCATCTACAACCTTATTAATTGATACCGAAGTTCCAAGGTATTTTGTCTTTATCCCAAACTTTTCTAAACCACCATGTTTTATATCAATTATTTCTCTCATTCCAACTGAATGTTCATCATTACCAACAGTTGCTGCAACAACTTTCATAGGATTATTTTTTATCTCGTTTCTGATTATATCCTCATCTAAGTTTTCTTCGACCTCTGGAATTTCTAAATTATCTAAGTCAATTGAAAAATCGACTCTTCCTTTTACTTCTAGTAATGTTCCTTCTGCAGGATGCATTGTCCTACTATGAATAACTTCAGGGTTTTTTAAGCCCATATTTTTAACAATCTCTAGACCAGCAACATTAGCTATTCTTTTTTCTATTGGTAAAAGCATAGTAACATTAATCCAGCCATCACCAGCCCATTCAACCTCTGGTTTTATTTTACCGTCTTTACGAAATTCCTTTGTTTCTGCCAAACGTTTTTCCACATTATCACTGGCGTCAAGTTCATCAATATATTTTATTTTACTGTGGTCATGTAGTGTACAGCCCCCAATTAAATCACAGGGTTTTTCTATCTCATTTGGCAAATTATTATATCCAAAATGTTCACATACAGGTGCCATATATTCTTTATCTCTTTTTACTATTGTGCCAGCACCAACCCCTCCCTCAATTTCTCTGCTAATTCCATCTCCATTTCTAGCAGGATAATATCCAGAATCAACAAATAATCCATCTTCAACAGCTTTATAATAACCACCTTTATTAATTATCTCTTCCATAAATAAAATTGCTCTTTCTTTCAGTTCTCTTGCTTTCTCAGAAACGTAACCATCTTTTTTTAGTTCTATCATTTCATTTAATCCATCTAATCCCAAAAATGTTTGTTTTGCTGTGTTTACTGCCTTAACATTATTATAATGCCAGGGCACATTACGGCCCTCATCTGGGGTGATAGTACTTTGAATATCAGCTGATGTTAATTTTGATAAAAGAATATTTAATACATGTAATACAGTTGCTTCTCGTGTATCAGATGTAATATATTTTGTATTCTGCTGGGCTCTAAATTTAAAGCCCTCAAATAATTCTCTTAATGCTACTGCATATGGAAGGTCGTATTTTAATGCAGGAGCCGGTGTTCCTGTTGGAGGAACAGTAGATAAAGCAATATTTTCTTTAGGCATACCTGCTTTTATAGAGAATAGTGCGTTGATTGCATGCTGTACAAAAAGCTCAGGCATAACTTTCCATGCATCACGAGCTGTAGCATTAGCATTATGTGCCCCATCAATTTGTAACATATCAGCACTTGCCATTATTTTCTTTGCCACTGCAGCATCTACAAATGATCTCTGCATATTTACATTTCTGTAAAGTACATTATATTGTGGATCCTGATGTGCACCATTTACTCCTTCTTCTGCAAACATAACTGCTATATCTGGGCCAGCTACTCCACTAACATAAGAATGAAAATTTAATGGACGACCAACCTCTTCTTCAATCATATCTAAAGCTTTTCTAGTTGCTCTAATTTGTTTGCGGCTAATTGGCACCCCGCCAACACCCTCAGGAGTACCCTCAATTAAGCCGTCATAATGACTCTGACCAGCGGTCCTAATAACCATTAGATGATCTGCACCATGCCAGGCTGCCATTCTCATCCTTCTTATATCATCTTCAAATCTTCCAGAAGCTATTTCAGTTGTAATTACAGGTTCTGGTTGTGGATCAATGTCATTAAAATAACTGGCGGATGGTAGGGGAACACTATTATTTAATAAAGTATCCGAAATATCAGAGTAAGTAAATTTACCAACCTTCTTTTTGTTCTGAGTTTTCGGTCTCCATTTCCAGCCTTTTCTTTTAGGTTTATAATCTTTAATATTTTCCAATAGTTTTTCTATATCTATTTTTTCATCTGCTTTTAAATCCACTTTATTCACCTCCAAATAAATTTACTAATGAATCATCAAACTTACCATCTGAGATTTCTATACCTGCTTTATGAATATCCATATTTTCTCTTTTAGCTAATTTTAAAATCACATTACCAGCACCTTTGCCTAAAAGATTTTTACTATTAATTTTATTTACTATAGCTTTTGCTTCTAAACTATCAAATCCCATTCGCAGCAGAACTGATCTTTCAATAGAAGGTGAAGTATATTCATCAGCCATATTTATTAGAGGATCAACAATTTTTTCAGCTAATTCCCAAAATTTTTTATTTAATTGCTCATTATTTAAATTTTTAAACTTTTGTCTTTTCTTTTCAAAATCATCTTTGCGTTCTTGTACCATAAATTACACCTCCACATTCATTTCATTTAAAGTATCTTTAACAAACTCATAATCTGTATTTGTTTCTTCAATTATATATTCCATATCTTTTTCTGATAATTTATCTACTTTATTAAATTCTATTATTTTCTTTATGTGAGATTTTTTTAGTTTTACAACATCTAAATCTTGTGCTTTGATTTTCCCCGGTGAGTCTGGAATTATTATTGATTTTCCTGGAATTTCTTTGCGCGGATTTCCCCTTTTAACTTCTATCCCATTTTTTTTAGCAAAAGTAAGCTGTGCTGTGGGATGTTTACCAGCACCAGTATATTCTGTTTCTTGTACTACTAAAATTTCATCTTCATCCATTTCTTGAGCAATCGAAAATGCTGCTGCAAGTGACGTATTACCAGCAGGTCCTCTCTCAATTCCTTCTATCTGAGCCAAAGCTTCAGTTATATAAAAAACCTCTCCTTGTGTTACCGTGACATATCGATCAAGATATCTAATTGCTCTAGCAGCACTACGCGGAACATCACTTCTATCTGGCCAGGTTAAAAATGGAATACCAAATCCGGTATGTCCTGTTGTAAATGATTTTCGATTGAAATCTTTATCACTAGCCATGTGTAACCCAGACAAATCAACACTTGCAGCTACAATTTCTGTATCTTCCGCTCCTGCCTTATTTATTCCTCTTGCTGTTCCAGTTAAATTACCTCCCCCAGCATTAGTAACAATAACTTTTTCTGGGAATTTACCTGTTTTTTCTCTAATTTCTTCTGCTAACTCATAACCTAACGTTTCTACCCCAGCTATTCCAAATGGTGTATATAGTGATGCATTAAAATAATCAGTTTCTTCTAAAACTTTTAAAAATGTATAAAACAGTTCTGGGCCAACACTTAACTGCAGTACTTCAGATCCATAAGCTTCACATTTGCGTCCCTTTTCTATTATTTCTGGCTGTCCCGCTCCTGTACTATCATAAACTTCCTGAATAATAATTGGTTTAAGTCCTCTTTTTACTGCCTGTGAAGCTACTGCCGCTCCATAATTGCCACTTGTTGCTGCTACAACACCTTTATAACCATTTTTTTTAGCATGATAAACAGAAACAGATGCTCTTCTTGCTTTAAAACTACCTGATGGATTTGAAGCTTCATCTTTCAAAAAAATTCTGGCTCCTTTTCCCTCTGGAGCTAATTTGCGTGCAATTTTTGTTAAATTTTTTAATTCATATACAGGAGTATTACCAACATCACCTTCTTCCTGAATTTTTATTATTTCATTTAAATCATAACCTGTTTTATTCATCATTTTTTCATAATTAAAACCTATCCCATCATATTCAAATTGAGTATAATCTATCCCCACTGCTTTTTTCATAATTTCATTATTTCTGCTCATTACAGCTTCATAACTCATATCTTTTCCCATTTTTACTCACTCCCTTCCAACATTTTTTTCAATTCTCTTCCAATAGGTAATAATTCTTTTACTACCTCTCCATAATCAATTACATAAGTTGGAGATATATCAATTAATTTACCTTCAATTTTTCTTCCTATATAGGTTTCAATAGTTACTTGATCATTTAATTGTGCCTCATCATCAATTAAAAAACCTCTAACTTTTAATTCAAGAGGAACTTTTTTGGTTTCTTCTGGTAAATTTTCTGATCTTTCATCAGCTTCGAGTATAATATTATGAATCTGAACATAGTCACCTTTTTTAGCTTTTTTCATATTATTTCACACTCCTCTTACTTAATTAATTCTCTCATATCCCCCATAATTGCTCTTGGAACAGGTAAATCAATCATTGTTTTTAAACCTGCATCAGCATTTATAATCTGAGGTATCATATTAACACACATTGCAACTGTTCCAATACCACCCGGAACCTCAGGCTTGATTGACATCTTAATATCTGGATTACCATTAATATATATATAATCACCAGTTTCAACATTTTCTTCTTGTGGTTCAACCTGTTGCGGATGGATCATTTCTATTCTTTTTTGATCATTTACTATATCACACGCTTCCATTCTAACACCAGCAACTTCACCTGCTTTTACACTAATATTTGGAGCATTACGATCCACATTAGAAATTATAGGAGTTATTTTTTGTTTTATCGGATTCTCGGATTTCCAACCTAATGCATCAGTTATCATTTTAATAGATTCAGCAAAACCAACATGTCCAGAAATAGTATTGTTTTCAACACCCTCTTTGAACTCTTCTGCAGTTTTACCTACACCCTGTTCTTCCATAACTGCTGGTCCAAATGGTGATAAATTATTAATTCTTTCTACTTTAATATTATCAACACTTTCACAAGCACCAGTAAGTAAAATAACTAATAAGTCCATTATTAAACCTGGATTAATTCCAGTTCCTAATAATGAAACATTATTTTTTTTAGCAATATCATCTAATTTTTGAGCTAATTCTGGTGATTGGGCTTGAGGATATGCCATTTCCTCTGCTGTCGAAATAACATTAAGTTTATTTTTTAAGCATAACACAATTTTGTCATATGCTTTTTTAACAAATGAATCAGTAGCTATTAATGCTACATCAGCTTCAGTTTCTTCAATAATTAATTCTATATCATCTTTAATAATAACTTCCGGGTTATCACCCTGTTTAACATCTAAAACTTCATATATACTTTTAGAAACTTTATTTGGATCTGAATCACAAACGCCAACTATATCTACTCCTTTTTTCTTAAGCAGCATCTTTGCCATTCCACTACCCATTTCTCCAAATCCCCAAATTAAAACTTTAATATTTTCCATTTATTATACCTCCTAAGTTATTTTACGTTACGTCAAAATAATACACTTTCTGGTTTATCAAAATAATACACTATGTAAAATTTATGTAATATATATTTTATCAACATACTTTGATGTGAAGGCTTTTAGGAGGGCACCATAATTCATATTAAACTTTATGGAATCACCTATTTTTAACTCTTTTTCTGAATTAGTTACATCAACTATAAGATGATCACTACTTCCATCTTCAATTTCTAAACCAGCTAAAAGTGGTGTTAGTCCGGCTATATCTATGTCTTGTCTTCCAACAGCAAGTATAGCTCGTTTTCTTAATCCTGTTTTTGTAATCACCTTTTTTTCTCCAAAAGCATTTTCAGCTCTTTCACCTTTTGGTTGAGCAGGTTTTATTTTTAGCTCAACTATTTCTGCTGAAAGAAAAAATGTGTCTTGGTGAGCTTCAAAAAATCTTTCTCTATTAAGAACATTATTTCCTAAAAGAATAGTTTCTCCAACCCGCAGCTGATTAACTCCTTCAGGAAATCCATTATCTTTTAAAAGTGGTAATGAACTACTATTACCTCCTGATATAATGTTTAAATTAAACTTAAATTTATTATAAATTTCTGTTTTAAGATCAATTAATATTTTTAAATTTTTATATGTAGGTATAACTCCACCAAAACAAGCTAAATTTGTTCCTAAACCTATTAATTCAATCTTATCAAAATTAATTATCTGCGAAACAGTGTCTAAAACTTTATCAGGCATTATTCCTTCTCTTCTATCTCCAACATCTACCATTAATATAATTTTATGATTTTTGTTTAAATTCTTTGCAGCTTTATTCAATTGTTCAATAACTTTTATTTCAGAATTTAAACTTATATCTGCAAATTTAACAACTTTTTTTACTTCACTTAACATTGGTATCCTCAACAACATTAATGGTATATCTTCTTCTATATTCTCCTTTAATTTTTTAATATTGGATATTCTAGAATCAGCTAGACCTTTTACTCCACCTTTTAGCATAGCTTGAGCAACTTTAATATCAGCACAACTTGCTTTGCCTACTCCATAAATTTCAACTCCATTTTTTTTAGCTAAATCAACTATATATCGTGTGTTTTCTTGTATTTTTTTTGTATTAATTGCTATATATGGGCTATTCATTATTTCACCAGCTTTCTTTAATGTTGATCAAATTCTTATAGTTTAATTATGATTTTTACTAAAAATCTTTAAATTTAATTCAATTCATATTCCATCAAAGTAACTTTATCACCATAATAATCAACTATATCGATTATCTTCCAATTTTTTTTTACATAAAATCCTTCAGCCTCTCTAGTATATAGATATAATTTTTCTATTCCAATTATTTTTGCTTCTTTTAAAATTCTCTCAATAAGTTTAGTGGCAATCTTTCTATTTCTATAACTTTCTAAAACAAAAACATCGGCCAACCAAGGACTTAGATCTTTTCTAGTGTTCATATCATTCTCTACAATAGAAGCAGTCCCTACAGCTTCATCATCAACAATTGCTATAAATGTAGTTGGAATTTTTTCTTTATTCAATCTATTGTTAACTCTTTTTTCCCAAACATCGATACCATATTCATAATTATGGCCCCATTGTTCATATAGCCAATCAACAACTTTAGAAATATCATTTTCCCGATCAGCAAGATACTCAATGTTCATTATTTTGATCTCCTTTTATATTTTAGAATCTTATAATAAATTTCAATATAAAAACATAGCTTTAAAATTACTATATCTTTTAATTTTTATACTTTCCGGTTTTAAAATAATGCATCTCTTATTCCAAAACTTATAAAATCATTTAAATAAAATATTAAAAATTTAAATTTTCATTATTTGTTTGATAATTAAAATTTATTTTAAAAATAAGAATACTGATAAAACAGGGTCCTTTGGAGTTAAAAATGATCATTTAAAATTTTTATGAATTTATATTTAAATACTAAAATGTATATTGTTTTTTTTAAAAAAATATTTTTTATCCAAAAAAAAGATAGCAATCGATTTATTAATTTTATAATTGCAAAATATTTTGCGATAATAGACAATTATTTTGCAATAATAGTTAATTTTCTGATAAACTAAGAATCTATGTTTAATAAAAAAATAAACGGTTAAAGTCTTTTAAAATTTAAAGACTCTTCCGTTTAGATTAGATAATTTTATATTTTTTATTTTACAATTAAGATAATTATTTTCACTTTATATAATTTAATTTAAATTATATTTATCTATTTTATATTGAAAAGACTGTCTACTGATTCCTATACGTTCTGCTGCTTTGGTAATATTGCCATTTTCTTTATTTAATGATGTTTTTATTATATTTTTTTCAATATTTTCTACTACTTCAGACAATGGTTCATTACCAGTAATTTTATCAAAATTAATAATTTCAATTTCTTTTTTCTCATGCTTATCATTATAATTAATTAAAAATGGCTTAATATCTTTTTCTTCTATAACTCCTTCCATTCCGATTAGATTAAATGCACCTTCAATTACATGTTCTAACTGTCTAATACCACCAGGCCAATAATAATCAATAAATATTTTTTCAACATTATCAGTAATTCCTTTTATATTATAATTAAATTTTTTATTAAATTTATTAATAAAATGTCCTACTAAAATAGGTATATCTCCCTTTCTCTCTCTAATGGGCGGCAGGTGAAGATTAACAACCGCTAATCGATAATAAAGATCTTCTCTAATCTCATTTTTTTCTAATACTTCAAGTGGATGTTTATTAATGGTAGCCATTATTCGAACATCAATTTCAATTCTCTTATTTCCGCCAATGGGTCTAATTTTTTTTCCTGTAAAACTCTCAATAACTTCGCCTGTAACTCTTTTGGCATAGAATTTATCTCATCAAGTAGTAAAGTACCTCCTTCTGCTCGCTGAAATAATCCTTTTCTATCAATTGCTCCAGTAAATGCTCCTTTTTGTGTTCCAAAAAGTATACTTTCTAAAAGATTAGCAGGAAGAGCAGCACAATTTTGAGCTATAAAAGGTTTATCACTCCTTTTACTCTTATTGTGTATACTCTGTGCTAATAATTCTTTTCCAGTTCCTGTTTCTCCAGAAATTAAAATAGCAGAACTAGTTTTAGCAGCACGTTTTGCGTATGAAATAATTTCTTTTAAAGCTGGATCTTCACCAATAATGTCAGAAAAGCAATATGATGTTCCATTATTTAATTTTTTTTGCTCTTCCTTTTCATATGATTCAGTTTTAAATTCTAAAACTTGCTCATATAATTTTTTTAACTCTGTTATATCTTTTGCTATTTCTAAAGCTCCAATAAATTTTTCGTCTAATTTTATGGGAATTGTTTCATTAATAGTTGTAACAGTTTCATTTTTATAATTTATATATGTTTGTTGTTTAAGAGGTGATTTTTCTTTTGTTTTTAAAGTTTTCATTAAAGTACTATTTTTTTCACTTAATTCTGGAAATACATTTAATAAATTTTTGTTTAAAACTTTTTTTCTATTTTGATTTTCTAATTCTGCCATTTTTTTATTATAAAAAATAGTTTTTCCTTTATTATCGATAATATGTATCCCTTCATCTATCAAATCTAGTATAGTTCCTAAAATTTTTTTATAGTTTTCTTCATTATTTAATTTTTTGCTTGTATTACTTTTTTTAACACCATTAATTAACATAAAAACCCCCTCCTTGTAAGAATTTATTTAAAATTTATAATTAATATTTATTAATTATAATATATCAAACACATTTCTGAAAAATTGATCTAAACTACTTCCACGTAAGACTTGAAACTCTATGTGCTTGTTGTATATGATAATCTGGAAATAATTTAAAATTGACCCGTCTAAATAGATAATATAACCTCTTCATATTAAAAACAAAAATTATGGATGGGTGAAAAAGATGATGAGATTGAATGAAAAAGTCAATATTCTAATTAATAGGAGTTTCCCCAAAATTTATTTTCAAGCTGCAAAAAGGGGGCTTTAGTCATCAATGAAATTTTTAGATTTATCTAAAACTCAATTCGGGTGTGAAATAGGGCACACTAATCAATGAGTCCTCCTGACTCATGATTAGCTCACTCCATCCTGCAGTTCAACCCTATTTCTTCCTTCATTTCGTTAAGATTCATTGACTAAAAATTTCAATATTCCTGCATCTCCCCTTTTTGCAGCAGTATATAAAAAATGGGGAAAGTCTATTCTAATTAAACACTTTGTTGAGGGACAATCAATAAAAAAACGACCTGAGAGTCAGAACTTTCAAAAAATACAGTTAAAGAATATAGCAGAGATCATGAAGAAAACTATAAAAAAAATTTTAGACTACAATTTTAAGCAATCCCAGAAATTTAAGAGATATTCCTACATATATTTAGGTAAATCTTTAAATGAATAATAAAAACTTAACTATTGATGACTGTTGGAAAAAATATTTTATCATACTTTCTTTGATTCCTCAACTGAATTATATCAAAGAAAGCTTATCATCTAAAGGATTGAATTATTATTAATCCAGCTAACAACTTATTTTTATAAAAAGTTAATACAAATAATAATTGGACCAGGAAAATTCCTAGTCCATGTTCTCAAAGTTTATTCAAATATAATTCAACTTGTGAAAATAGTTTCATTTTTTAGTATAATTAATTTAAAAATTAATTTT
>NZ_QPJN01000039.1:0-14511 GCF_003338615.1 Halanaerobium sp. DL-01 | reverse complement strand
TCACACCCGAATTGAGTTTTAGATAAATCTAAAAATTTCGTTGATGACTAAAGCCCCCTTTTTGCAGCTTGAAAATAAATTTTGGGGAAACTCCTGTTGATTTTAATTCTTGACTTTATATAATATCTTTGTTATTATATATAAAATCAAATATTATTTAAAGCGTTGAATCAGGAAGAGTAATTATAAGTTTACTTTTATAAGAGAGCCGGATCAGCTGAAAACCGGTAAAGTAATTTATAATGAAAATCACCTGACAGCCGTAGAACTGAAATCATATGTACAAATATAATTTTAGTAAGTTCTAACGAATTTGCTGCGCGTTAAAGCAGCTGGCTCTCTGATTTATCAGGCAGCAAAAATCTGTAACACAAGGATGGTATCCCTTTTTCCTTAATGGAAAGGGATTTTTTATTTTACAGAGTTTTTAACCGTAATGGGAGCAGATAAGCAGATACAAGAAAGGAGGACAGAAATTACTATATAGTTTTAAAATTGAGATAAGATTTTGAAATTTATTGTTTGAAATGTAGTTTAAAATAATTAGAGTATAGAGAAGGAGAGAATATAATTATGAATTATAAACTGTTTTTGGTTCTTTTATTGACATTTCTACTGATTTTTAGTGCTTTATCAGTTTCTGCCAGAACACTTACTGTAGCTACTTCTAATGACGCTCTGACCCTTGATCCGTATATGTTGAGTGAAACTCCAACAAACTCTGTAAACTTTAATATATTTGAAGGACTTGTATTTTTTGACTCAGATTTAAATATTCTGCCTGGACTTGCAAAATTATGGGAAACAGAAGATGATACCACCTGGGTATTTCACCTCAGAGAAGGAGTTAAGTTTCATAATGGTGAAGAAATGACTGCAGAGGATGTAAAGTTTTCTTTTGAAAGAGCAAAAAATCATCCTAAATCTCAGCAGAAAAGTTCAGCCGCTGATGTGGAATCTGTATCTGTCCGGGACAAATATACTGTGGAATTAAAAACCACCTATCCTGCACCTGTATTAACAAGAAAGATACAATCTGTCGTTATTTATAATAAAGATTATGTTGAGTCAAACAGTGATCAGCATCTGCAGAATAATCCTGTTGGCACAGGACCATATATGGTCGAATCCTGGAATAAAGATGAAGAAATGGTATTAACCTTTTTTGAAGATTACTGGAGAGAAAAACCGGAAGTAGATAGAGCGGTTTTAAGGCCTATTTCCAATCCGGCTACGAGAGTGGCTGTACTTCTGAGTGGAGAAGTTGATGTTTTAATTGATCTACCTGTACAGGATATGGAAAAAGTAGAAAAGGCAGAAGGAGTCAATGTTATAAGCATACCTGATACAAGATTAATCTTTTTGGGCATGAATTATCAGGAAGGACCATTTGCAGACAAGAGAGTCAGACAGGCTGTTTATCATGCTATCAACGAAGATGCCATAGTTGAACATGTAATGAATGGCCATGCATATCCAGCTTCACAGCTTTCGCCAGATTTTGTTTTTGGTCATGATTCGAATTTAGAAAGATTAAAATATGATCCAGAAAAATCTAAGCAACTTCTGGCTGAAGCCGGATATCCAGATGGGTTTACAGTTCAGTTTGATTCTTCCAATGATCGCTACGTTAATGATGGTCAGATTGCACAGGCCGTTGCCATACAGCTGGCTCGTGTCGGTATAAATGTTGAACTAAATGTACAGACTAAATCTGCTCATTTTGATAAAATACTGGCCAGAAATACTGATTTTTATCTGCTGGGCCTTTCTTCCAGTGGTGATGGAGGTAGTGCTCTTGAGCTTCTTGTGCACACTCCTGATGATAAATATGGAAGATTTAATCTGGGCAATTACAGTAACGAAGAAATTGATAGTGTGATTGAAGAAGCAGCCAAGACAATAGATGAAGAAAAACGTTTAAAACTTTTGCAGAAAGCTGCCAGAATGGCAATGGAGGATGTGGTATTAATACCTCTGCATTTTCAGGAGCAGCTTTATGCAGTTAAAGAAAATGTAGACTGGACTCCAAGACCTGATAAATATTTAAAACTTTACAATATAGGGTTTAAATAAAATCAGCTGGATTTTAAGTATAAAAAAATATAATGGGGTAAAAGAGACCGTCCTAATGTCAGACACTTTTTATTTTATCTCTGAAAAATATTTTTTAATTATCTGAATAAAAAAATATTGACAAAGAGATCATAATTTGTTATTGTTATTTAAAATCTAATAAATAATTAGTTATTTTAAAGTGTTTGACCGGGAAAATTAATTATAATCAATCTTTTACAGAGAGCCAGATAGGCTGAGAACTGGTATTGAAATTGTAATTAAACTCACCCGTTAGCTGTAAAGCCGAACATTAGGCATAAGTAGGTTTTGCCGGGCCTGTTTTCCGTTATCCAAAACAGTTTATCTAAATAGATTTTGTATTTAGGTGGTACTAGGTTTTGCAAGGATGGTCTCCCCTTTTTTTCCTTACAGGAAAAGGGGATTTTTTGGTTTTTTTATAGTACAAAACAATACAATAGGAGGTGTTTAAGTAAAAATATCAGAATGTAGACTGGACACAAGGCCTGATAAATATTTAAAAATTTACAGTATGGGATTTTAAAAATAAGTATTATCCAGGGGAGAAATTTCTCTCCCGGAATAAATAATTGAGTAGTTGAGGAGGGATAAATCCATGCTAGAATATATTGGGAAACGAATATGGCAGACTTTAATTGTTCTGTTTTTGGTCAGTATTATTGTTTTTGTTATGGTAAATGTAAATGGAGACCCTGTTCAATCACTGCTTCCACCTGATGCAGAGCCGTGGGCAGTGGAAGAATTAAGGACATCTCTTGGTCTTGATAAACCACTGTATGTACAGTATTTTATGTTTGTAAAAAATGCTCTGCAGGGTGATATGGGAATTTCATATTATCAGCAGACACCGGCATTAAATCTTGTACTGGATAGACTTCCTAAGACAGTAGAACTGGCACTTGCTGCAATTTTGATTTCCATTATTATTGCGATTCCGGCCGGTGCATATGCTGCGGTAAAACCTGAAAGCCCGTTTTCTAAATTTATAATGTTTGGTTCACTGGCAGGGATTTCACTGCCGACGTTTTTATCCGGTATTTTGCTTATACTTATTTTTGCAGTTACTTTTTCCTGGCTCCCTTCGTCTGGAAGAGGCGATGCAGCTCAGTTTTTGGGTATGAAGTCGAGTCTGTTTACACTTGATGGCTGGAAACACATAATAATGCCGGCGGCTACTTTGGGTTTATATATGGTTGCAATGCTGATAAGACTTGTTAGGGCAGGTATGATGGAAGTTCTAAAACAGGATTATATTTCATTTGCTAAAGCAAAAGGTATGCCCGGCAGAATAATATATATTAGACATGCATTAAAAAATACTATGATTCCAGTTATAACAGTTATTGGACTTCAGCTGGGAAGGTTGATAGGATTTTCTATGATTACAGAGACTATATTTGCCTGGCCCGGAATGGGAAAATTGATTTTAGATTCTATTAATAGATTAGACAGACCCGTAATTATGTCATATATACTTGTTGTTGCAGTTATTTTTGCATTTATAAATCTAACAGTGGATCTGCTTTATTATTTCTTTGATCCAAGAATAGAGCTAAATTAGGAGGGGTAAAGAATGAGAGAGAAATTGAGAAAAGCCTTAAATTCAGATCTATTCTACAGCTACAAAAATAATAAGCTGGTTATACTGGCCAGCATTGTGCTTTTGTTGATAGTTTTTAGCAGTGTGTTTGCAGCTTTTATAGCTCCACATGATCCTTATAATCTTGCTTCTGTTTCACTAATGGACAGCATGAGGCCCCCATCCTGGATGGAAGGTGGAGTAGGGAAATTTGTATTTGGATCTGATCTTCAGGGAAGAGGAGTATTGAGTACAATTCTTTATGGTACAAGAATTTCTATAATGGTGGGACTTGCTGCAGTAGCTTTAGGTGGAACTGTAGGTGTTACACTGGGAATGATATCAGGATATTTTGGTGGTAAGGTAGATAGTGTAATTATGAGAATGGCAGATGTACAGCTTTCTTTTCCTACTACTATGATTGCAATTACAGTTATGGCCTTCTGGGGTCGGGGAATTTTAAAACTGATTATTGTTATAGGACTGGCTACCTGGGTAACATATGCCAGAACTGCCAGAGGTTCTACTTTATCTTTAAAAAATAGTGAGTTTATAGAAGCAGCAAAATTGATAGGAGTAAGTAAAACAAAAATAATTATGAGGCATGTACTGCCAAATATTTTGACACCCATTATAGTTATTGCCACAGTACAGATTGCACAGGTTATTATGCTGGAAGCAACATTAAGTTTTCTTGGTATGGGTGTTCCTCTAACTGAACCTTCTTTAGGATTGATGATTTCTGATGGGTATAAGAGGCTTTTAAGCGGCAGCTGGTGGCTTGTCATATTTCCCGGTGCTGTTCTTGTTATGATAGTACTGTCTATTAATGTTATTGGAGACTGGCTGCGGGATACTCTAAATCCAAAATTGAAATAATTTTTCTGCTGAGAAGCTAGAATAGGAGGAATAATAATGCAGAAAGAAAAAATTCTTGAAGTTAATAATCTAAAAACATATTTTTACACTCGAGAAGGGGTAGTAAAGTCGGTAAATGGAGTAAGTTTTGAAGTTAATAAAGGTGAGATACTGGGAATTGTTGGTGAGTCTGGTGCCGGAAAATCTGTAACTGGATTTTCTCTGCTGAGGCTTATTGAAGAACCTGGAGAAATAGTTTCAGGTGAGGTTAAATTTAAAGGTCAGGACCTGCTTAAAATGAGCGAAAAAGAAATGAATAAAATACGCGGCAATAAAATTTCCATGATTTTTCAGGATCCGATGACCTCTCTTAATCCTGTGCTGACAGTAGGACGTCAGATTACTGAAGTGCTTATATTTCATCAAAATTACAGCAGAAAAGATGCTCGAAGAAGAGCAGTTGAACTGCTGGAGATGGTAGGTATCTCATCTCCAGAAAAAAGAATAGATCATTATCCATCACAGTTGAGTGGAGGAATGAGGCAGAGGGTTGTAATTGCTATAGCATTGGCCAGTAATCCAGAAATTTTGATTGCAGATGAACCTACAACAGCTCTTGATGTAACTATTCAGGCACAGATTATAGGTCTGATGAAAAACTTAATCGATAAGTTTAATACTTCAATGATAATAATAAGCCATGATCTGGCACTTATCTCGGAAATTGCAGATAAAATTATGGTTATGTATGCAGGAGATATAATTGAATATGGGGATAAGGGTAAACTGATCAGTGAACCTGCCCATCCATATACACAGGGTTTGATTGACTCACTACCGGTGCTGGAAAGAGATCAGAAGCGCTTAAATCAGATAAAAGGTTTAATGCCAAGTCCGCTTGATCTCCCGGAAGGATGTAAATTTAAACCAAGATGTGATTATGCCGGTGATGACTGTCCAGAAGGCACAGAACTATTTGAAGTGAGCAAAGCTCATTTTGCCACCTGCAGAAAAGCTCAGTTTTTTTCTAAAAAACTGATGCGGGGAGTTGGTTAGAATGAGTCTGCTGAAAGTAGATAATCTAAAAAAATATTTTGCAGTAAGCAGCGGGTTTTTAGCCAGACTGAGAAAAAAAGAAAGTTATGTACATGCAGTAAATGGTGTTTCTTTTGATATTAAAAAAGGAGAGACACTAAGTCTTGTTGGAGAAAGCGGTTGTGGAAAATCAACAATTGGTAGAACAGTACTTGGGTTATATGAACCAACTGCTGGAGATATATATTATGACGGCCGTAGAGTGAATGATATGTCGGAAAAAGAAAAGTTCAAATTAAAAGAAAAGATGCAGATGATTTTTCAGGATCCTTATTCTTCCTTAAATCCCAGGCAGAAAGTCAAGGAAATAATTAGTGAGCCAATTAGAACACACAATATTGTTTCTAATGAGGAAATGGATGACTATATATTAAAACTTCTGGATAAAGTTGGTATTGATGAATCATACTTAAATAGGTATCCACATCAGTTCAGTGGGGGACAAAGGCAGAGAATTGGTATTGCCAGGAGTTTGGCTGTGGAGCCGGAGTTTATTGTTGCTGATGAACCTATATCTGCTCTTGATGTATCTATCCAGGCTCAGATATTGAATTTAATGATGGATCTGCAGGAAGAATTTCATTTAACTTATCTCTTTATTGCACATGATCTTAGTGTTGTCAAACACATCAGTGATCGAGTTGCTATTATGTATCTCGGCAAGGTGTTTGAGATAGGGGATAAAAAAGAGATTTTTGATCATCCTGTACATCCATATACTGAGGCACTTTTTGTATCCATTCCGAAACTTACAGAAAAAACAAAGGAAAATTTTGTATCACTGGAAGGCGATGTGCCTGATCCAATTTACTTACCCTCAGGCTGTTATTTTCACTCCAGATGTAAATATGCCAGCAATATATGCAGAGAAGTAGAACCAGAACTTAAAGAAATAGATGGAAGGCAAGTAGCCTGTCATTTATATGACTGAGAGGAGAGATAGGTAATGGAAATGATCTATAAAATGATTGATAAAAAAGAAGAAGCTATGATTAATGCAGTTGAAGAACTTGTTAATATTGACAGTGGTTCATATACAAAAGAAGGAATAGATAAAGTAATTTCTATAAATAAAGATGTTTTTGGAGATATGGGTTTTGAAATAGAAATTGATAGAAAGGAAAAGAGAGGAAATAATATGACGGCAAGAAAAAAAGGAGAATTAGATGGTAATTTCCTTTTTCTCTGCCATGTTGATACTGTTTTTAAAGAAGGAACCGCTGCGGAAAGACCATTTACTGCTGATCGAGAGAGTGACAGAGCTTTTGGACCTGGAGTATGTGATATGAAATCAGGAGTTGTAGTTTTGAGAACAGCTCTGGAGGCACTTTTTTCATCAAAACAGAAGCTGCCGGATATAACAGTTATATTAAATGGTGATGAAGAAATCGGTTCACCTTCGTCCAGGCCATTAATAGAGGCGGCTGCTGAAGAAGCTACCCACTGTTTTGTTATGGAGCCGGGCAGATCTGGAGATGATGTCGTTGTTTCCCGCAAAGGTGTAGGGATTTTTGCAATGGATATTGAAGGGAAACCTACACATGCAGGTTCAAATCATGCTGAAGGAGCAAGTGCTGTTGAAGAACTTGCTCGTAAAGTCCTTGATATTCACAGTTTGACAGATTATGAACGGGGAATTACTTTAAATGTGGGTGTTGTTGAAGGGGGAGAAAGACCAAATATTGTGGCAGAAAAAGCCCATGCAGAGATTGACTTGAGATTTGTAAAAAAATATCAGGGAACTGAAATGGAAGCAGAATTGAATAAAATTGCAGCAGAAACATATATTGATGGTACGAAAATAGAATTAAGTGGTGGAATAAATCGTCCACCTATGGAAAAAAATAAAGAAGTTGAGAATATGTATCAGGCATATAAAAAAGCTGGTGAAGAACTCGGACTTGACATAGGAGCTGTTTCTACTGGAGGAGCTTCTGATGGGAATTTTGTTAGTGATATGGGAGTGCCGACACTTGATGCATTAGGTGCAGTTGGTGGAAATGCTCATAATGATAAAGAATATATTGTTCTTTCATCTCTTAAAGAAAGAGCCAAGGTGCTGGCAGGTGGACTTATAAATTTAATTGAAGATATTAATGGTAATGGCTGAGTTTAGGATTGTGCATAATAATTTTTTGAATATGTTAAGATTCAGCATAATAGAAAATTTCTATAAATGGACATAAGTAAATAAAAGTAATTTTTTAAAAAAAGAGCAGAAGAGAAGGAGAGATAATTTTGAGAGCTTATAAAAATTTTAAGATGGTTGATGTTAAAGCAGGAAAAGTTGTGGAGAACTGTGTAATTTTAGTTGAAGGTGAATATTTTAAAGAAGTTGGAGCAGATGTTGATATACCAGAGGGAGTGGAAACTGTAGACCTCGTTGGGAAAACAGTACTGCCCGGCATAATCGATGCACATATACATTCACTTTCTGATGGTTCAGCTGATCCCCATAAAGTTCGTGAAGAAGAAAATGATGCATTTACAATTGTTAAAGCTGTCAGAAATATGGAAAAAACTCTTCAGTCTGGTGTTACTCATATAAGAGGGATGGGTGCATCCAATTTTTATGATCTCGGGCTTAGAGATGCAGAAAAGGCAGGTTTTTTATCAGGTCCAAGAATGCAGGTTTCTGGTAGATGTATTACAATGACAGGTGGGCATGGATACAAAGAAGGAAGAGAAGCTGATGGTACAGCTGAGGTTAGAAAAGCAGCCAGAGAACAGCTGAAAGCAGGTGTTGATGTAGTTAAAATAATGGCTACAGGTGGGGTTATGACACGAGGTGTAGAACCTGGTTCACCACAGCTGACTGAAGAAGAAATAAGAGCAGCAGTAGAAGAAGCACATAAAGCAGGCCGTAAAACTGCAACACATGCACAGGGAACTGAAGGAATTAAAAATGCCGTAAGAGCAGGAATTGATTCGGTTGAACATGGAATTTTTTTAGACAAAGAAGTGGTAGAAATGATGGCAGAAAGGGGAACATTCCTTGTGGCAACACTGGTGGCTCCATACTGGATTGTAGAATATGGAGTGGAAAATGGAGTTCCAGAATTTGCTGTTGAAAAATCCAAGAAATTAATTGATGATCATATGAACAGTTTCCGTATGGCAAAAGAAGCCGGTGTAAAAATAGCCATGGGTACAGATGCTGGAACACCATTTAATAAACATGGTAAAAATACATATGAATTAAAGAAAATGGTTGAAGCAGGTATGACTCCTCTTGAGGCAGTACAGGCTGCAACTCTCGGTGGGGCAGAGCTGCTGGAAGTTGAAGATGTTTTAGGTTCAATTGAAGCAGGCAAATATGCAGATATGGTAGTAGTAGATGGGAACCCACTGGATAATGTAGAAGATGTATTCAATGTAGAGGCAGTATACAAAGCTGGATCTCTGGTTGCAGGCACCTGTTAATAAAATTAAAAATTTGTAAAACTTTAATATTTAAATAATTATCTTCAGAAAAAGAGCTCTGCCTAAAATCAGAGTTCTTTTTTTTGAAAAATTTTTTATTCGGATAATAAAGGTATTAAGCGGTATTTAAAGAAATAAGTATAGAGATAAATAAATTTGGTATCAAATTTATGTTTAGTTTTAAAATTTTGCAGATGGGAAAAAATCAGATTGGATGTTAAATACCTGTATATGGTAAAAAAATTTTCTTAAAAATAAAATTGAAATTGGTAAATAGTAAAGTTTACCAGTAAACCTTGTGGACTTGCACCAGGGGAGGATCAATTAATTGTTTTTTAAACTACTGATGTTATTTGTAACAGTTCCACTAATAGAATTAATGCTTCTTATTAAAGTGGGAGAAATTATAGGGATTTTTAATACAGTACTGCTAATTATTTTTACAGGAATAACAGGAGGGAGTATTGCCCGCAGTCAGGGATATCAGGTTGTACGTAAAATAAGAAGTGATCTCAACAGCGGCAATCTGCCGGCAGATGAGATGGTAGGAGCCCTGCTGATATTGGCTGGAGGAATAATGCTGTTAACTCCGGGTATACTGACCGATGTCTCTGGCTTCGCTTTAATTTTACCATCTTCACGCAAAATTATTGCTAAATATGTAAAAGAAAGATTTGTTAAATATCTAAAAAGTGATAAGGTAAATGTCTATTATAATGGGAGCAGGTATAATAATAGTGCGGAAGATACCGATAGAAGTAATTTTTCTGGTGATGATTTTATTGATGTAAATTATGAAGATGTTGAAGAAGAGGAAGATGATAATAAAAAATAGAGAACTATTAAATCCGCCCACTATCGGGCGGATTTAATAGTTTATAATATGTTTTTTCTGTATTTTAAGCATTTTCTAAGACAAGTTTTCTTTCAACATTAAATGCTTTTGGTACTGCAAAGCTGCTGGCAAGTTCCATTTCATAGATTAATTTGTTTGTCATTAATATACATACTTTAAATGCAGAGTTTAAATCATTTTCAAAGCTCTGTTTATTTTTCAGAAACTTTTGATGTTCATTTTCGATAAATTTTTCCAAAGACATATCGTAAATAAATCCATTTTCAAAACTGTTTTCAAAAAAGTCATCCTCTAATTTGTGTGCAGCCCGATTTAAACGCCACTCATATAAAATATGCTTAACAGATCTTTCTATAAAATAGCTGTCATTATGTGCTCTTGTAAAAAAATCTGCAATATAATGATATAATTCACCCAGCTTAACAGAAAAGCTGAATTTGTTTTCATATGGATTGATATTTTTCATTGAGTCAAAATTCTCAAAAAATATCGCAATAGACTCATCTTTGAAATGGCTGATTTCATCTTTTACAAAATCGGGTTTAACACTACCAACTGCCAAGCCAAGTTTAGAAATTTCTATATCCCTTCTGGTGAAATAATTGTAAGCTTTATAAGCCAGAAGTTTATGTGTTCTTGCGTCCAGTTTGAATACCTCCTAAATATTTTTAATCGCTTTTTTTATAATAACATAAATTCGGCAAATAAACAAATAGAAATTTGTAGCAAAAATTTATCTGCTCTTTCTTGCTGCTATGATAATCTAGTCAACTTGCCTCAGACCCTGTTTTATGGTATAATATAGCAAAAACAGGAGCTATAGAATAAATAAAAGGATAAATAAATCATCGGTTTGAATTATTTCTGTGGCAACTAAGTCTGGTAAATTGACAAGTAGTGTTGTGGTAAAATTATTATGCATTTGCTAGACTCCTTTATGGATTTTTTGCTTATTCAAATGATTAATTCAACGGAGTTTGGCAAATGTATTTTTTTATTTAGAATTTTTTATAATTTACATTTTTTCCTCACAACATTAATTATCGAACCATTACAAAGGTTCGGGAAATCAAGCAAACTTAAAGAAATTTTTGTCATTATAGGCAATAACAAATAATAAACTTTAAAAATTTTAGATTTATCCGGTAATATTCGGTACACAGGAAGTCACCTGAAATAATTTTTGAAGGGGACTGATTGTGATTTTATAGATAACTGTCTTTAATATTTATAAGAAAAATTTTAAGGCAGACAGTATGTGAGAAGGGAAACTAGGACAAAAATTAAAGGAGGAAGAATATGAGCAGAAAGAGTCTATTTTTATTTGTTAGTTCACTGATTTTCGTGCTTGTCCTGGGGCTATCAGGATTTGCAAGTGCCGCTACTGATACAGTAACTGTCGGTATAGCAGCCCCACCCCGGACTATGGATCCCCATGGGTCAGATGCTGATTCAAACTTGTCTATCATGAGCAATATTTTCGAGGGATTGTTACAGAGGAATTCTGAAGGTAAACTTTTACCAGCTTTGGCTACAGACTGGGAAAGAGTTAACAGCCTCACCTGGAGATTCAAACTTCGTAAAGGTGTTAAATTTCATAATGGAAATGATTTCACCTGGGAAGATGTTAAATTTACCTTTAACCGCCTGAGTAATCCAGAAGTTTCCGAATTCCTTGCTTTTGGCGGAAACATTGATTCAGTTACAATAGTTGATGGGAATTCCTGGTTAATTGACATCAAGACCAAAGAAGCAGTTCCTTATTTTGCACAAAACCTACATCAGATTTTTATAATGGATAAGGAATCCACAGAATCTCGTTCTCAGGGAGAGGTTGGAACTAAACCAATTGGAACCGGTCCTTATAAATTTACTGAATGGGTAAAGGGTTCCTACTTAAAATTGGAAGCAAATCCGGATTACTGGGGAGGACAGCTGGAAGTTAAACAGGCTGAATTTCGGCCGATAACTGAACCATCTACCAGACTGGCCGCTATTAGTAGTGGACAGATAGATATACTACAGGGGGTACCGGTGACTTTTATTGATAGTATAACCAGTAATTCTCAAATTGAATTAGTTACCAGACCTTCCCGAAGATCTATATTTTTGTCTATCAATAATGATGAAGGATCTCCTACAGCTGATGTCAGAGTCAGAAGAGCTATGTATATGGCTATAAATGAACCAGAGATTATTGAAAAAGTTATGCTTGGTCATGCTTCACCTGCTGCACAGATTCCTGATCCACCAACCGTCGGTTATTCAGATCAAATTGAACGTATTTCTTATGATCCAGAAAGGGCTAAAGAGTTACTGGCAGAAGCAGGGTATCCTGATGGTTTTGAAATAACCCTTTCAGGGCCAAATGATAGATATGTTCAGGATGAACAGATACTCCAGGCAGTTGCCAGTTATATGGAAAAGGTTGGAATCAAATGTAATGTTGATGCCAAGCCAAAATCTATTTTCTTTGAAGAAGTAGCTCATCAAGAACTGGATTTTTATCTAATTGGCTGGTTTGATGGGTCTTATGATTATGGTCGTTCCTTTTCGAAGCTGCTTCATTCTGTAGTTCCTGATAAAGGACTGGGTTCAACAAATGGTACCAGATATGGTGACCCAGTACTTGATAATCTTTATGCCCAGTCAACTAAAATAATTGATCCTGCAATCAGAGGTGAATTACTTAAAGTCTTAAACCGTCTTGCCATGAGTCCAGAAAAAGTTGCAGCAATTCCACTTCATTACCAGGAAGATACCTATGCTCTTTATAAGGATCAGGGCATTAATTTCACTCCTCGTTCTGATACCTGGATTGTCTTTAAGGAAATGTCTCTGAACTAACCTGCTGGAATCAATAGCTATCACTAATGCTTTTAATACTTTATCATAGAATATATCACGGAAAATTTTCTTTAGTTCATTTTTCTTGCTGGTCTTTATATGTTGGATTTTTTCCATTGATTAACACTCCAATATAATTGGTGAGTGTTCCTCATTAGTGTATTGTTTAATTTAGAAAGGCAATGGGAAAAATCCTTTTTTCTTATCTATCAACATTATATAAAACCAGGTTGTTTTCTGCCACATAGGTTTTAAAGACTGTAGTATCATATATAAAAAGATCAGACAGTAGAAGATCAATTTTTCTGCATAGTGGTTCATTAATATCAACAAGATGATAAAAAAGTTCTTCTAAATTATCTTCAAACTTGGTCTTAAAACGAGAAAACTGGGAGATATCAGGGACAGAATTAAAACCACAGAAATCTCTTAAATCACTGCTTAAAGCAAAAATATTAACTAAGAGTACAAGGAAGGATTGGAATCTCTAATATTTTTTGCAGGATAAAAGCAGAAAGTATTGATTCTAAGCTGTAAGTTCTATTTCTACCAAAAATTTATGTCATAAACCCTGTTATTTAGAGTCTTAAACATTATACATACGACTAAAATTAATATTAGTAAGGGGGAATTAAATCATGAGAACATATGTAGCAAGAAGATTTATCCAGGGGCTTGTTGTTTTATTAATAGTGTCCTTTATAGCATTTTTTATATTTCAATATTTAGGTGACCCGGTAATGGCCCTGGCCGGTAGATATGCATCTCAGGCCCAGCGGCAGCAGGTACGAGAGATGCTGGGGCTAAATCAGCCTTTTTATATCCAATATTTATCTTTTATTAATAATGCCTCACATGGTAAATTTGGTATGTCCTATGTTACCAGAGTTCCTGTCCTTAACCTTATACTAGAAAGATTGCCCGCCAGTTTAGAACTAGCCTTTGTAGCTGAACTAATTACAGTAATATTAGGAATTTCTTTTGGAGTATTTGTGGCAGCCAGACCTCGGTCAATTTTTAGCAATATTTTAATGACCGGATCTCTTTTCGGGGTTTCTTTACCAACTTTTCTGGTGGGGATAATACTTATTTTTATTTTTTCAATTAATTTCAATATATTACCACCTTTTGGACGGGGTGAAGTGGTTCAGATTTGGGGCAAATGGCGGAGTGGACTCTTGACTTTAAGTGGTTTAAAACACATCATTATGCCTGCCTTTACCCTGGGAATGTTTCAGATGGCTCTACTTTTTCGGTTAACCCGTGGATCAATGCTGGAGATACTGGGTAATGATTATATTCGAACCGCCAGGTCTAAGGGTGTTAGTGAAAGAATGGTTCTATTTAAACATGCCCTGAGAAATGCCTTGATTCCGGTTATAACAATGATTGGACTACAATTTGGACAACTTATTGGTTTTTCTATTGTTACAGAAAGTATTTTCCAGTGGCCAGGAGCCGGAAATCTTCTTCTTACATCAATGTACGAAAGTGACTTTCCAGTAATAGCAACCTATATAATTATGGTAGCAGTAATTATCGTAACACTAAATGTCTTTGTTGATATTTCCTATGCCCTGCTAAATCCTAAAATAAGGTATAATTGAGGTGATAGAAGTTATAGTCTGCTAGCAAACCTCGTGGGCTTGCCCCGAGAAAAGAGCAGACGGTTTTGAATTTCAATTATTATGTTTAGCTAATAATAATTTTGCAAAAAGGAGAACGTTTGTTTGCATAAGCTTCCTATTTAGGGTAT
>NZ_QPJN01000038.1:0-15591 GCF_003338615.1 Halanaerobium sp. DL-01 | reverse complement strand
TGTGCCCATAGTTATCTAAATTGATCTCCAGCCAGGCTGGCCTGATATTATTAAACTTATCCTGATAATTCATAATTACATCTCCCAGACATATTTACCAGATTTAATTATATCTATCTGAAGAATTTATTATCTTCAGATAGATATATAAGTAATTTCACATTCAGTTATTATCTGAAATATTATTTAAGATTAATTATTTTGAAAATATTTTTTCGTTTCTTTAAACACAACAGGACTTAATATTAAAATCGCAATTAAGTTAGGAATAATCATTAGACCATTCATTGTATCAGCTAAAGCCCAAATAGCTTCTAAGTTTCCAACTGCACCTACAAATACAAATATAACGAATAAATATCTATAGACTTTAATTGATTTTGAACCAAGTATATATTCTATCGATTTTTCTCCATAATAGCTCCAGGTCAGAATTGTAGAAAAAGCAAAAAATATTAAACCAAATGCAACTATATAACCACCTGGCCCTGGAAGTCCTTTGTTAAAAGCCAGAGTAGTCAGTTCAGCGCCAGTTTCTCCTACAGACCATACACCACTCATAATAATAACCAGAGCAGTCATTGTACAGACGATAATTGTATCAATAAAACCACCTAACATACCAACAATACCCTGGCGAACAGGTTCATCTGTTGTAGTTGCCGCATGAGCTATAGCAGCACTACCGAGTCCTGCTTCATTAGAAAATACTCCTCTTGCAACTCCAAAACGTACTACCTGTGATAAAGTTGCTCCGGTAAATCCACCAACTGCCGCATGACCACTAAAGGCGCTTTTGAATATCAGAGAAAATGCTGGACCCAAACTGCTGATATTAACAACAATAATCCAGATAGAACCTAAAACATAAATCACTGCCATCAGAGGAACCAATTTTTCTGTAACTTCAGCAATTCTTTCAATCCCACCTACTATAACAACATATGTTAATACAGCTAAAACCACACCGGTAACCCAGTAAGGTATTCCAACTGACTGTCCCAGTGCTCTTGCAACTGAATTTGATTGAACAGTATTTCCAATGCCGAAAGTAGCTAAAGCTGCAAAAATTGCAAAAGCTACACCAAGCCAGTTCCAGCTTTTACTCAGTCCATTTTTGATGTAATACATGGGACCACCTGCAAACTGACCGGTATCTTTTTTCTCCCTATATTTTACCGCCAGCACTGCCTCACTGTATTTTATTGCCATTCCAAAAAATGCAGTAATCCACATCCAGACTACTGCTCCAGGTCCTCCCATAAATATAGCAGTTGCAACTCCTGCAATATTACCTGTACCAATTGTTGCGGCTAAAGAAGTCATTAAGGCCTGAAATGGTGTTATATCTCCTTCACCTTTCTGTTTTTCTTTATCAATTCCGGAAAACAGCATTTTAAAAGCATAAAATAATTTGCGAATTGTTACTCCTTTTAAACCAAAGGTTAAATAGACACCAGTACCCAATAATAGAAATAGCATAAAAGGTCCCCAGACAAAATTACTTACTGCCGCATTGATCTTAAAAAATCCCATCTTTCCCCTCCATTTTAGTTTTTTTAGAATGAATTCTTATTATTTCTTGATTAAACTTATAAAATGAGTCTTGAATAAAATTCTAGATCAGACTCCTCTTATTATTTAATTTTTGCTTCCTCTAAATCCCTCCATTTTATTTATTTTTACATTGTAGAATATTTAAATATTTCAGACAATAACTGTTATTAGTATAGTTTTTAAAAAACAATAAGTCAAGTCTTTTGACAAAATAAAACAAAATTTTCACAAATTTCTTTTTTAAACTCTATTATTAGCCCTTTCACAGGATAAAATATATCTTTTTTAACACCTCACATGAAAAAACTCCCTGCTTAAATAGCAGAAAGTTTATTTCTAAATAAATAAAAACTTCTTTTACTAATTATTAAAAAGCAGTTCAGCAAGGAAAAATGCTTTATTTTCGTCAAAGCTTAAGCCCTTTTTACACAGTGATGACAGTAGGGAGCTGTTTTACATTAATATTATATGACAGTATTAAAAATCTTTTTGCTCTCTGTAAGTTTTTAGTAATACTTAAATTTGATATCTGAATCAAGATACCTTAGATATCTTTTCTTTTTATCTCGAAGATCATGACTGACAAAGAAAAACAGAGAAAATGCTTCCCAGAGAAAAACCCATCCCCCTACAAAAACTCCCTGCATAAGCATATCAAGCCAGAGATTAAAGTCAGAGTTTTTTAATATCAATGTTGGAAAAAGAAAGATTAGTCCCATAAAAATATATATTAATGATTTTTTGTTATTTATCTTTAAATCTCTGTTAATTAAATGAAGATCCATCCTAAAATTATTTTTTATTGTTGCTCTAGAATCTTTTTCTTTTTTTATATTTTTTTCTTCTTCCGGCATATAAAAACACAGTTCTACTTTATTTTTAATCGGCAGCTCCCAGCTCGCCCTCTCCAGATAATCGGCAAGTTCTGGATTT
This sequence comes from Halanaerobium sp. DL-01, assembly GCF_003338615.1. NCBI lineage: Bacteria > Bacillati > Bacillota > Clostridia > Halanaerobiales > Halanaerobiaceae > Halanaerobium > Halanaerobium sp. DL-01. The sequence goes on along the minus strand of NZ_QPJN01000038.1, from coordinate 13,101 downwards.
AGTTCTTTTCTATCCAGAGCAGATCCATCCCAGCTGTTAAAGAGATCATCATATTTATTCAAAGATAGTTCAATAATATAAGCACTTTTGTGTATATCAGTATGATATATATACCGTAATTGATAGGAATCTAAATTAATAAAACCACCACCACCTTCAGCTATTTAAAAAGCAATTCCATATAATAATTATTATTTTCCAGTCTGTTAATTAAAATAACAAAAAATTAAATCAATCTCAAATCCAGACTGCAGATTGGTGTAGCCTTTTATTTTATTGTTCAACTATCTATGATTGCACTGCAAAAAGTCGATTTTGGTCATTTTAACAATTTGACACTCCTGCCATAATAAGGATTATAAAATTCAAAATTGCTAATTAAGACATTTTGCAGTGTAACCATCTATTACTGTTTAAGAAGATGAATTTCCAATCCAAGTAAAATATCTCTAAATTGGAATTGTTTTAATTATATTTGCGAAAGTGCATTATCCAGGTCATCAATAATATCCTGATAATGTTCTAGTCCAATTGAAATTCTGATCATACTTTTTGTCAATCCAAACTGGGCCAGCTTTTCTTCAGGATAACCTCGATGGGTCATAGCTGCTGGAAGTTCTATTAATGTTTCACAGTCTCCGAGAGAAACAGCCAGCTGAGCCAGTTCAACAGAATTAATAAATTTTTTGGCATTTTCAAAACTGCCGTCAATTTCAAAGCTGATCATTGCTCCAAAACCATCCATCTGCTTTTTGGCAGTTTCATGTCCAGCAAAATCTTCAAGCCCTGGATAATAAACTTCTTTAACTTTTTTGTGCCCGAGCAAAAATTCTGCAGTTTTCTGAGCATTTTTTTCGTGTTCTCTCATTCTTAAAGCAAGTGTTTTTAATCCTCTAAGCATTAACCAGGCATTACTGGGACTTAAAACACCTCCAAATTCACACATATAGTCAAATTTTAACCGCTGAATATAATCTGCATCTTTAGAAACAGCAACACCACCCAGTGAATCACCATGACCACAGATATATTTTGTAGCACTATGTACAACCACATCTACTCCCAGAGTAAGTGGGCGCTGAAAATAAGGTGTGGCAAAAGTATTATCAACAACTATCTTAACATCCTTTTCTTTTGCAATTTTTGCAACTTTTTCAATATCTATAATCATCAAATTGGGATTGGAAGGTGTTTCAAAATATATTACCTTTGTGTTTTCATCTATTAGATCATAAAGCTTGTCTGTTCTGCTCAGATCAGCAATTTTGCAGTCCACACTGTATTCCGGCAGAAGTTTTGTTGCCACATTATAGCTGGAACCATAAAGTGTTTTATTTACTATTACATTATCCCCCGGTTTTGTTAAAGAAAACAGTACAGAACTTATTGCCGCCATTCCGGAAGAAAACGCTACTGCTCCATTTCCTTTTTCCAGTTCAGTCATTCTTTTTTCAAACAATCTCAGAGTAGGATTATTACCTCTTGTATAAACATAATCATCACTTTCAAATGACATCACTTTTTCCACATGTTCTAAATCATCGAAAACAAATGTGCTTGTCTGATAAATTGGAGGATTTAAAGCATTATTTGCATTCTTACCTTCTGCTCCTCCATGAATAGTTAGCGTCTGAAAATCCAGGTCCTTATTTTTCATCATTAAACCTCTTTCCTGTTTGCTATAATAAAAATATTCCTATCTTACTCAAAAAATCAATTTTATTTCTATTCCTCTATTGCTTAATATTAAATATGCAGCTAACTGGTGCTGAATGTTTACTGCATAAAACTGCCAATAAAGGTTGCCGCAACACCAATACCTGCCACTAAGATAACACTTGTACCTTCTCCAGCCTGACCGGTAAAACTGAATAGTTCCTGTCCTGCTGCTCCTGCTGCAACTGCCAGACCGCCCAGAAGACCAAACATTACTCCCAAATACATAATAATAGATCCCATTCTTGCCGCTGCTCCGGTTTTAGGCATATCTTCTGGAGGAAGTATATCTGTCCACATTAAATCCCATTTTTTGATTCTGGGATAAAGTACAATAAGAAGTGGTATTCCAAGTACTATAGAAGGAATAGAATTATTGAGAGTGATAATTGCACCAAGAGCTGCAAAAGGTACCATACCTAGTAATTCAAGTCCCCAGCCAATAATTAAAGCACAGCCTAAAGCACCTCCAAGAGCTGCAACTATAAATGTCCATATTTTCCTTCCAGATTTAAGATCAGGTTCTCTATCATTTTTATTTACAAGACCCATATTATCCCATACCTTATACGGAATATATGCGAACATAAAGTTACCAACAAAGCCAAAAATACTTCCTATACCGAGTGATCCAAAAAAATCTCCTATTAAGTTTCCAATCGCAGATCCCCAGGCTCCGGCTGGACCGAACAATAATCCCATCACAACAGGTAATGCACTTGCAGGTCTGACTTCTGTAATACCTGGAATTAATACTATAGATTTAAACGGAATTAATAAAGCTGCATATAGTCCAGCACAGAGTGCAACAAGCACAACCATCTTGGTCGATTTCCACATACTAAATACTTCTTTCATTAAAAACTCCCCCTTGTAAAATAGCATATTTAATTTATTAAATTCTGATCTTTTTGATTGGTAATAAAGTAACCAAATTAATTTACACTCAGAAATTTAAACATTGATAGCAGCTTCAGTACATCTGCAGTGTTTCTGATCAAGTCCCTCTTGAAAAATATTTAGAATTACTTCTATAATCTTTTCTTTATTATCTGCCAGTGAATTTTTTATTTCATGTTCTGAAACTTCTGATTTCATACCTGTACACCAGTTAGTTATTACTGCAACTGAAGAATAGCAGATCCCCAATTCCTTGGCCAGCACAACTTCTGGAACCCCTGTCATTCCAACAACATCTCCACCCAGTTTCTGAAACATTCTTATTTCGGCAGCTGTTTCAAATCGCGGTCCTTCTGTACAAACATAGACACCACTTCCGGCAATTTGCAGCTCCTTCTCTTCTGCTTTATCATAAAATTCACTTCTAAGATTGCTGCAGTAAGGATCACTCATATCAAAATGTTTTACAGGCATATCTTCTCCTTCAAAAAAGGTAAGCTGCCTTCCTTTAGTAAAATCCAGAAAATCATTAACCACTACTATATCTCCCGGCCCATACTTTTCATTACAGGAACCGACTGCTGCAGTTGCATAAACATAACGTACACCAAGTTTCTGAAGGGCCTTCATATTAGCCTTATAATTTATCTGATGTGGTGGTTTAGAGTGATCTTTTCCATGTCTGGCCAGAAATACTATTTTTTCACCGCCAAATTCAATAATATCTACTTCTGCATCTCCATATTCTGTTCTTACAGCTTTGCTCTCATTTTTATCACTTAAATCATATACTCCTGTTCCACCTATAACTGCTTTTTCCAAATAACTCACCCCTGTTATATATAAATAAACTTTAAAAATCAAATGTCAGCTTTACATAAATCGATACAGCTACCAAAATAAATGTTATTATCATAAATATATAATCTCTCTTATCATAGCTTAACTGAAGGTAATTAGTTCTCTCCGAATCATATCCAAAACCCTTAGATTCTAATGCCATTGAAAAGACATTGGTCCCTCTTATAACAGAAACAAAGGTCGGAATAATAAGTGGTACATATTTTTTTATTTTTTCAAAAATAGATCCAGAATCAAGATCAAGCCCACGCGAACGCTGTGCCTGAGTAATAGTATAGCTAGTTCCAACAATCATCGGTACAAGCCTAATTGCCGTAGAAAAAGCAAATGCTCCTCTGTATGGAATTTTTAGTTTTACCAGGCCAAGTGAAATACCCTCAATAGTTGTAGAGCTCAAAAATATCATCCCTGCTATTATCATTACATTAAATTTAACTGCAACAGTCAGCCCATAAATAAATCCTTCTAAAGTTATCGGGCCAAGTAGTTTAGTCTCACCACCTCCTACAATCGACCAGATTAAAATAGACATAAGTGCAATCATAAACAATATGACTCTAATTCTTTTGAGATTGGCCAGAACTTTTCCGGAATAACCATAAAAAAGTACTAATGCTGCCAGAGCTAAAAGTACAGGAAGAGAATTAAATAGTAGTGCAATTGTAAATGTCCCAAACATAACAAATATTTTTGTTCTAGGATCAAGGTTATGTACAAAAGTGTCTTTATCCATATATAAGAACATATCCATATTATCTTCCTCCCTCTGTACAGCTGATCATTTCTTCAACAGATAAAAATGTTTTACCCATTTTATTACTCATACTTACTATATGTGGTGTTTTAAGATATGACTTCATGAGTTCTTCTTCTCTCTTAAATACATCTCTTATACCACCATACATACTTAGCTTACCTTCATTTATAACTGCAACACGATGTGCATATTCGGAAACAACCCACATAGTATGTGTTATCATTACAATAGTATGACCCTGTTCATTTAATTTTTTAATTAAATCCATCATCTGTTTCTGCTCACTGTAATCAAGACCAGTTGTTGGTTCATCCAGTATAATAACTTTTGGCCTTGCCGATAAAATAGAAGCAACTGCAATTCTCTGCCTCTCTCCTTTAGTTAAAGAAAATGGATCTTCTTCTTCATATCCCAGCATATCAACAGATTCCAGTGCTTCTTTAACTCTCAAATCAATTTCTTCTTCAGATACACCCCTTATTTTAGGGCTGAAAGCAACTTCTTCATAAACTGTATCAGCAAATATCTGATGATCCGGATTTTGAAATGCATAGGCAATTTTTTTCCCTATTTCAAAAATACTTGAATCAACAGTCTCTTTACCACTAATTTTTACACTTCCTTCTGTCGGTTCAAGAAGAGCATTGAAATGTTTTACAAGCGTTGTTTTCCCACTCCCATTATGACCTAAAACAGCAAGAAATTCTCCATCTCTAATATCAAGATCAATACCTTTTAATGCTTCTGTTCCATCAGAATATGTGTGGTGAAGATTTTTTACTTCTATTAATTTTTCACCATAGCTGTCACTTCTCTGCTTTTCTTTTTCTAAAATCTGATTGTATTTTTCTTCATTTATTTCTAAATTGAGCTCATTAAAAGTCTGCAGTCCTTCTTCCGGTCTAAGTGGAAGTTCATCCTGAGAAAGATTCGAAATACGAGAAAAATATTTTGGAATCTGCAGAGACATAATTCCAATCTCATCAATAAAATCTACTTCTTTTAAAACATCTTCTGGCTTTCCGTCTCGGAGAATTTCACCTTCATCCATTATTAAAAGTCTGTCACCATTTAAAGCCTCTTCTGTTTCATGTTCAATAATTATCAATGTTAGGTCACTTTGTTCATGTAATTCTTCTGCTATATTAAAGATACCCAGCTTACCAAGTGGATCAAGATCGGTTGTTGGTTCATCCATACATATTATATCAGGTTCAAAAGATAATACTGATCCAATTGCCAGCCTCTGTTTCTGTCCTCCAGAAAGTGTAGACGGCTGCCTATTTTCCAGTCCTTCCAGTTTTACTGTTTTTAATACTTTTTTTATTCTTTCTTTTATTTTTTCTCTCGGAAATTTAAAATTTTCCGGGCCAAATGCAATTTCCAGTTCCAAATTTGTAGAAAAAAGCTGTGCTTCAAAATCCTGAAACACAAGTCCTATTTCTTTTGCCATTATACTAACTTTATTATCACTGGTATCTTTTTCATTTACAATAACTTTGCCTGAAAATTCTCCCCGTTTAAAATGTGGAATCAGGCCATTTAAACAGTTGGCAAGTGTTGATTTACCGGCCCCGCTTGGGCCCATAATAACAACAAATTGACCTCTATCAATATTTAAATTAATATTATTTAATGCTGATTCTTTTTCCTGATCTTTATATTTAAATTTAAGATCTTTAATCTCCACAGCACGAGATTTTTTCTCTATCAAAATTTTCAGCCTCCCTTAAATTTTTTCAGTAATTACCCCTTTTTAAACTTGTCAGACATCACTTATATTAAAAAAGTGTATCATTTTTTGAATTTTATGTCAATATTACGTACCAGGTACAAATTCGCATATTAGTACCAGGTACAAATGAAATATTTCACATAACTTATATATAAATAAAAAATTGCCCGGTCGAGGGCAACTTATTATAATGAATTCTTTAACTATCTTAATTAAAACAAATTTATAACCCTCTCCAAAAAATCCTGTGCTCGCGGATGCTGGGGATTGTTAAAAATTTGTTCTGGTGGTCCCTGTTCGATCAATTTACCTTCATCCATAATTATTACTCTATCTGCTACTTCTTTTGCAAAACTCATTTCATGTGTAACAATAACCATTGTCATTCCTTCAGAAGCAAGATCTTTCATAACTTTTAAAACATCTCCAACCATTTCTGGATCCAGTGCAGAAGTTGGTTCATCAAATAACATCACATCTGGAGACATAGCCAGTGCTCTTGCAATAGCAATTCTCTGCTTCTGACCTCCAGAAAGCTGTGCCGGATAGCTTTTTTCTTTTTCCATCAGTCCAACTTTATCCAGCAAATCTTTGGCTACTTTTTCTGCTTCCTCTGTATTCATATTTTTTAATTTAATTGGTGCCAGAGTTATATTTTCCATGACATTCATATGATTAAAAAGATTAAACTGCTGAAATACCATGCCCATTTTCTGCCGCAGTTTATTTATATCATGATGTTCATCATCCATTATTGAAATACCTTCAAAAATAATATCTCCACTTGAAGGCTCTTCAAGTCTATTAAGACATCTAAGGAGAGTACTTTTCCCAGATCCACTTGGTCCAATTACAACAACAACTTCCCCCTTTTCTACAGTAAGATCAATATCTTTAAGCACATGTAAATCACCAAATTTTTTGTTCAATTTTTTTATTTCTATCAATCTGTACTCAACCTCCTTTCTAAATAACCAACAGCTTTAGACAGGGTAAATGTCAGTACAAAATATATTAAGGCAGCAACAATTAAAGGCTCAAAAGGTTTATAAGTATTTCCCCTAACTGTATCTGCATTATACATAAGATCATGAATACCAATAATAGAAACAATAGCTGATTCCTTAATCACAACGATAAATTCATTACCAAGTGCAGGCAGTATATTTTTAAAAGCTTGTGGCAGTATTATTTTTTGCATAGACATTCCATACGGCATACCAAGTGATCTAGCTGCTTCCATCTGTCCTTTGTCAACAGCCTGAATACCTGCTCTAAAAATCTCAGCAACATATGCACCACTATTAATAGACATGGCAATAACACCGGCCATAAAATCTCCCACATTTTGTCCAAAAAGTGGAAAGTCAGGAAATTCAATTCCGAACATGGGTAAACCATAATAGATAATAAACAACTGTACAAGCAGTGGTGTCCCTCTAATAAATTCAATATAAGCTGATGCAAATGCTTTTAATATTTTATTGCTTGATATTTTGAACATTGCAAGAAAAACACCAATAAATATACCAAATAAAACTGAAAAAAATGCCAGCATTACTGTAATCTGAGTTCCATTAATGAAAAACTTATAATAATCTGCTAAAAATGAAAAATCCAATATAATCCTCCTAACTTTCTACAACAGGAAGTGTATTTGCTGCATCTGGCATCACATAAATATTTTCTAAATAATGTGGCCACTTTTCAACTTCTGCCAGCGCCTCTTCCAGTGTGTTTACCAAAATAATATCTGTTTTATCAATATATTTTTCTTCAAGATCACTTATTAGTATAAATTTTATATTTTCTATAGTCTTTGTAATTAAATAACCTGTATATCTGGAAATGCTAAATTTTTTGCGCAAAAAATCTTCTCTTAAAAAATTATTTTCGTATTTCTGCATAATTTCTTCAACTTCTGGATGTCCAATTCCTTCCCTACATTCTGCCATAAGTATAACACAGCCATTATTTTTTACTGCAGCTGCTGCATTTACAAGAGCTTTAGAAGCCTGATAGAGATTAATATCTTTAGGAAATCCACCACAGGATGCTATTACAAGATCTGCCTTTTTATTAATTTTTATACCAAACATATCAGAAATAAGTTTGCATCCTTTTTTATGGGCCTTTTTATAATCTCCGGCTACTGCTGCCGCAATACCACCTTTCCCATCTGGTATAACATTAAAAATAAAATCAGGTGGAATCATTTCTGCAGCCTCCATCATATCTAAATGGACAGGGTTATTATCAAAATTTCCACTTCTTACATCATCTTTTATACCACCAACTTTTCTGCTGTTTAAAGTAAGAGAATGGTTTGACATAATTGTTTCATAACCTGCTATTCCTGGAAGAATAGATTTCCTTCCACCTGCCCAACCGGCCATATCATGAAAAACAATTCCACCTGTTAATATTAACTTATCTGCATCCACAGCAGCTTTATTTATATAAACAGGTGTGCCAAAAGATGTTTTTCCTAAAAATTTTAAATTATCTTTATCATAACAGTTATGGTCAACAAATTTAATTTTTCCTGCAGTATTTTTCCCCAGAAGCCGGTCTATCTCCTCATTTGTATGAGATCTGTGAGAACCTGTCGCCGCCAGAATAGTAATATCTTCAAGTTCAACTCCACCTGCAGTTATTTCGTCTATAATATAAGGAAGAAATTTATCGATTTTCTGCCAGGATCTTGTTATATCCGAAATTACAATAGTTACTTTATCATCTTTATTAACAATTTCAGAAAGTTTTTTGCTTCCATCAGGGTTACTGAGCGCGGATTTAACAATATCCTTCATTAATTTATTATCATCTTTACTGTAGTTATCAGCCTGAATAATTTTTTTAATTTTATTTCCCTTACAAGAAAATATTTTTTCTTTATCACCATACTTTAATTTAATATTCTGCAGCAAAATTATTCAACCCCTATCTGTTCCTGTATAAATTTATTTATCCTATCAAATGCTTTTTCTAGTTCTTTTATTTCCAGGGTACAGGCAACCCGAACAAACTCACCTTCAGAATCACCAAAATCCCTACCTGGCAGTACAAGTACTGATTTATTTTTTAACAGCTTTAAAGCAAAATCATCAGCAGACAATCCGCTTTTTTTGATATTAATGTAAAGATAAAAAGCACCTTCAGGTTCTGCAGCAGATAGATATGGATTTTCTTTAACTTTTTTCCAGACATATTCCACTCTTTCTTTAAAAGTTATTATTATCTCATCTTTTATCTGTTTTTCCTGCCTTAAAGCAGATAAAGCAGCCCGCTGTGAAATAGAAGGAGCAGAATAACATACACCTTCATTTATCTCCTGCATTATATCCAGAATATCAGGCTGAGCTATAACAAACCCAACTCTCCAACCTGTCATAGCAAATATTTTGGAAAAACTATTTAAAATTACTATTCTTTCTTTCTGCTGCTGAAAATTTATCAATGAATAAAATTTATTATTATAATCAAATGCCTCATATACTTCATCTGAAAAAACCAGCAGATCATATTTTTCTGCCAGCTCAACAATCTGCTTAAGAATCATTTTATTTTGTATTACTCCTGTAGGATTGTGTGGAGAATTTATTAATATTACCTTAGTTTTATCACTGATAAGCTCTTCAAGTTTTTCTGGATCTATTTGAAAATTATCTTCCATTTTTGTTTTCAGAAAAACTGCTTTTCCTCCTGCAAGCTCAACCTGACCTTTATATGGTGTAAAATATGGAGAAGGTATAATTACCTCTTCTCCCGAATTCAAAACTGCTGCCAGGGCCAGAAAAGTCCCATGGCAGGCACCTACTGTCACCATCATTTCATTGAGAGTCAGTTCAGCATCATAATTGCACATGTAATACCTAATAATTTCCTGACGAAGTTCCTTATCTCCGCGCGGATGAGCATATCTGGTATAACCTGCTTCTGCATCTCTGGCTGCTTCTTTAATTACAGATTTTGCTGTAATTATATCTGGATCCCCCAAACTTAAATCTATAATATTATCTTTAGATTCTTTTAAATCTGCTGCAGCTGCAATAAATGAATCTGTTTTATTTTGATATTTTTCGTTTAAAAATCTATTAAACAATTTAATCACCACTCATATAATAAACTTTTAAGAAGTTTCTCCAGTTAAAAATTATGGGAGACCACTTAGATGGTTACACTGCAAAAAGTATTAAATAAAATTTAGACTTATATAATCCCTATCATACCAAACTTCTAAAATTGACATGATATCAAAATCAACTTTTCGCAGTGCACCCTTATATACTTAAATATTATTAATTAAATAACTCTTCTGTTATAATTTATTAATTGCTTTCTGCCAGTTTTGTAGCTTCTGCAATAAATTCAGCAATCTTACCTTCTTCAATTAATCTATCAAGAGTACTATTAATTGCAGCAAGCAAATCAGGATTTCCCTGCTGAACAGCAATAGCTACTCCATCTTCTTTACCAAAAGAAACATCTGCAACCTCAAGATCTTCATTTGCATCAGCATAAGCAGCCGCAACAGGTTTAACCAGTACTACTCCATCTATTTTATCATTTTTAAGCTCCAGCACAAGATCAGTAATTTTACTTAACAGCTTGGTTTCTGAAGCTTCTATTCTTTCGGTTGCAATTTTCTCCTGTACTGTTGCTTTCTGTGCACCAATCTTCAATCCCTTTAAATCTTCAATAGTTTTATATTCACTGCCTTTACCAGCTTTAGTTAAAAATTTCTGTTCTGCCTGATAATAAGGCTGTGAAAAATCAACACTTTTGGCTCTTTCCTCTGTCGGAACCATACCTGCAACAATAAAATCTATATTTCCTGCCTGTAATGCTGCCAGAAGTCCATCAAATTTCATATCTTTAATTTCCAGTTCAACACCCATATCTTTTGCAATCTCTTTTGCAATTTCAATATCAAAACCAACAATATGATCTTCTCCATCAATCTGCTTGTGAAATTCATATGGTGGATAATCAGCTGCAGTTCCCAGAACTATTTTCCCCTCTTCTTTTATCTTTTCTAATTTTGTCATTTCTTCTTCCTGGCTGCTGCACCCACTTAGAATTAAACCCAAACTTAAAATCACCACTACAACTACTACTAAATTCTTTTTGTTTTTAAGCATTTTTTTCCTCCTTGATTTTTAAAATTAATGAATTTTGTCATCCCTAAACCAACAAATCCTCATCTCTTTTAACAGAGACGAGGTTACCCGTGCTACCACTCTAATTGGCAGATTGATATCATAACTGCCCACTCAAAACTTTAACACTGTTCAGTGTCTTTACCTACTTAATTCAGCAAAGCTCCTCCAGGGTGCGCTTCAATTTATCTTTAATACCGGACTCACACCAACTCCGGCTCGCTTAATTAAAAATAAATTTACTCTCCCCTTCTCAGGATTTGATTATCAATTTTTCAGCCTTATTACCCCTGTAAAATAATTAAATTTTTGTACCATAAATAAACTCTTCTTAAATTTTTCCTTAAGATATACACTGTTCTATGATAATACAGCCTTTATTATAAATAAAAAAATCCCGCTCTCCAAAAACAGAGACGAGACTTCCCGTGTTACCACTCTAATTGGCAGATTGATATCATAACTGCCCACTCAAAACTTTAACACTGTTCAGTGTCTTTACCTACTTAATTCAGCAAAGCTCCTCCAGGGTGCGCTTCAATTTATCTTTAATACCGGACTCACACCAACTCCAGCTCGCTTAATTAAAAATAAATTTACTCTCCCCTTCTCAGGATTTGATTATCAATTTTTTATAATTATACACATTGTTATCTTAAAATGCAAGTATAATTTAAAAATAAAAATATTCTGACAATAATCATAAAGCAAAAGCCCCATACAAAATGGGGTTTTTACACTCAATTATTCTATTATTAAATCATGATCTCTACATCAGCTTCTTCTCTCAATTTATCGAGGAATTCACCCCATTTTTTATTTTTCTTTTGATTTAGAAGTTCTTTTTTAAGATCATCTTTAACCTTATTAAATTCTTCAATATATGATTCTTTTACATCAGTAACTTTTATAATATGAAATCCAGATTGGCTTTCAACAACACCACTCATTTCACCCTTATCAAGCTGCATAACAGCTTCCATAAATGCTGGATCCATACCTCTCTGATTTGCTACCAGATAACCAAGATTTCCACCTTTTTCTGCTGAACTATCAGTAGAATGTTTTTTTGCCATTTCTTCAAAATCAGCACCATTTTTCAGCTGTGCAAGAATATCTTCTGCTTTTTCCTTTTCATCAACAAGTATATGCTTAACTTTTTTCTGTTTAGAAACTCTAAAGTTCTCTTTATTATTATTGTAATATTCTTGAGCTTCGTCATCTGTTACAGTTACATCTGAAATAACATCTTCTCTCAGCTGTCTTACTAAAATACCCATTTTATTTCTACTAAAAAATTCATTTTTATAGTCTTCCACTGAGTCATAATCCTTTTTTATATCAGTAGTCAATTCTTCCAATGTTTTATCATTTTCAGACATTAAAGCATCAAGCTGTTTCTGAAAAATTTCATCTTTTTTTTCATCATTGAGGGTCATTCCTCTTTTTTGTGTTTCCTGAACAACCAATTCACTCATAATGAGCTGATTTAATTTCATTTTTCTATAATCTTCAATTAGCTGATTTCCAGCCTCACTCTGAATTAAAAATCCTGTAAATTCCTGATTTATTCTCAACATTTTCATAAGTAAAGGTTCTATTCCAGTAAAGTTCTTCAGCTGCTGCATTGTTATCTTTTCTCCATTAACTGTAGCAGCTATTTTTTCTTTCTGTTCTTTTTGAGTATTCTGTGCCATAACTGTTACAGATAATAGCATAATTAACACTAATGTTATTACAATAAAACTTTTCTTAAATCGCATAAATTTACACACTCCTGTAGTTTAATAAGTATTTTGCTTTAACCAGCTGCACTGTTTATTATATCATATAGATTTAATTTCGCAAACTGCAATATTTACTGGACTTTCCCCATTTTTTATATACTGCTGCAAAAAGGGGAGATGCAGGAATATTGAAATTTTTAGTCAATGAATCTTAACGAAATGAAGGAAGAAATAGGGTTGAAC
>NZ_QPJN01000037.1:0-16001 GCF_003338615.1 Halanaerobium sp. DL-01 | reverse complement strand
GGGCCCATTTCGAACACAAAAGTTAAGTCCTCAAGCGCCTATGGTACTGCACTGGTAACGGTGTGGGAGAGTAGGTCACTGCCGGATCCTTTTTTGAAATTTTAATGTGTATTGGGGTGTAGCCAAGCGGTAAGGCAATGGGTTTTGGTCCCATGATGCGCAGGTTCGAATCCTGCCGCCCCAGCCATTAAATACTTAAATTTGGGCCATTAGCTCAGTCGGTAGAGCACCTGACTTTTAATCAGGGCGTCGGAGGTTCGATTCCTCCATGGCTCACCATTTTGTCGCGGGGTAGAGCAGTCCGGTAGCTCGTCAGGCTCATAACCTGGAGGTCGTCGGTTCGAATCCGGCCCCCGCAACCATTTTAAATATTTTTGAAAGCTGAATATATTTTGGTAAAAATATGGCATAAGTAAGGTACTAAATTTGCGGGAGTAGCTCAGTTGGCTAGAGCATCAGCCTTCCAAGCTGAGGGTCGCGAGTTCGAGTCTCGTTTCCCGCTCCATTACAAATACATGGGTCTATAGCTCAGCTGGCTAGAGCATGCGGTTCATACCCGCAGTGTCAGAGGTTCGAATCCTCTTAGACCCACCAATTTTTATTTACGGAGAGGTACCCAAGTGGCTGAAGGGGCGGGTTTGCTAAACCTGTAGCAGGGTTTTATGCTCTGGCGAGGGTTCGAATCCCTCCCTCTCCGCCATCTTACTTAGTGCCCTCATCGTCTAGGGGTCTAGGACACCAGGTTTTCATCCTGGCGGCAGGGGTTCGAATCCCCTTGAGGGTGCCAATATGGGCGAATAGCTCAGCTGGGAGAGCACCTGCCTTACAAGCAGGGGGTCACAGGTTCGAGCCCTGTTTCGCCCACCATTTTGGAGGTGTAGCGTAGCGGTTTAACGCGCCGGCCTGTCAAGCCGGAGATCGCGGGTTCAAATCCCGTCTCCTCCGCCATTTTTTGCCGATGTAGCTCAGCTGGTAGCAGCGCTTCCATGGTAAGGAAGAGGTCACCGGTTCAAATCCGGTCATCGGCTCCATTTGCAGTTTTGCAATGGGGATATAGCTCAGCTGGGAGAGCGCTACACTGGCAGTGTAGAGGCCAGGGGTTCGAGTCCCCTTATCTCCACCAAAATTAAGGCTTTTTAAGGTATTAAATTAAAATTTAATATTTAAGGAAAGAATTGAATTTGTTTTCTTATTTCCTACATTTTAAATGGAGGGGTGCCCGAGTGGTTAAAGGGAGCAGACTGTAAATCTGCCGGCGATGCCTACAAAGGTTCAAATCCTTTCCCCTCCACCATTATGCGGGAATAGCTCAGTGGTAGAGCATCACGTTGCCAACGTGAGGGTCGCGAGTTCAAATCTCGTTTCCCGCTCCATTGTCATTTATGCGCACTCTAAAGGGAGTGCTTTTTTTAATTATTAGATATTTTTTAGCAGATATGATATATTTATTATGACTTTAGGATAATGTTAAATAAAATATGGTAACTATCATAATATACATAACATAGAATGTAAGTAAAAATCGTAATGGTTCACCATTAAATATGAAATTGAGGTGAAATAATGACTCAAAAGAACAAACTAATTTCAATCTATTCTTTAACGATTTTATTGATATTTTTAATTGGTATTATTTCGCTGATGATAGGTTCTACCTTTATTCCGTTTTCAGATATTATTTTATTTTTAAAGGAAGATGCAGATTTATCAGCAACTACAGGATTAATATTGCAAGACATTAGGCTGCCCAGAATTATTTTATCACTCCTTGTTGGATCTGGTCTGGCAGTTGCAGGTGCGGTTTTTCAGGGAGTGATTAGAAATCCTATGGTAGACCCTTATATAATTGGTATTTCTGCTGGGGCAGGAACAGGTGTTACTCTAGCTTTTTTACTGGGCCTTAAATTTTCTATAGCAGGAATAAATTCTGTACCAATATTTGCTTTTTTAGGGTCTGTTGCTACTGTATTTGCTGTTTATCAATTAGCTAGAGTTGATAACAAACTTCCGGTAATGACTTTTTTGTTGGCTGGTGTTGCTCTAAGTTTTATTTTAAATTCAGTTATGTCTTTTTTAATGGTTATAAGAACTGAGAATCTTCACAAAATAATTTACTGGCTGATGGGAAGTCTAGCAGCTGCTTCCTGGTCTGATATATATATGATTTTACCTTATTTTATTATTGCTTTAATAATAATAATTTTTTATTTAAAAGAATTAAATATAATTTTACTTGGAGAAGAAAATGCCGTACATTTGGGTGTGAATGCGGAAAAAGTAAAACTAATTATGCTTGGTGCTGCCTCTCTGCTTACAGCTTCTGTGGTTTCTGTCAGTGGAAGTATAGGATTTATTGGACTGGTTATTCCACATATAGCAAGAATGCTTGTTGGCCCTGACCACAGAAAATTGATGCCACTTGCTGCTTTTCTGGGCGGCGGGTTTCTGCTGATTAGTGATAATATTGCTAGATCAATTATGCCGCCTTTAGAACTGCCGGTAGGAATAATTACTGCAATTGCTGGTGGGCCTTATTTTATATACCTGCTTCGAAAAAAAAGTAAAAATATTTGGTGATGAATATGATAGATATAAAAAAACTTGAATTTAAATACGGCAATATAGATATTTTAAAGAAAATTGATCTTTTTTTAGAGGAAGAATCATTTGTAGGTATAATTGGTCCTAATGGTTCTGGAAAATCTACACTGTTAAAAAATATAAGCAATGTACTGCACCCAGATAAGGGCAGTGTTTTAATAGATAATATTCTTTTATCCAAATATCGAGCAAAAGATCTTGCTAAAAAAATTGCTGTTGTTCCACAGAACACTAATATAGGTTTTAATTTTAATGTTTATGATATAATTATGATGGGTAGAAATCCCTATCAAGATCGCTGGGGAAGAGTTACTAATAAAGATGAAGAAATGGTTAAAAGAGCTATGGCTCTTACTGATACTTATAGTCTTTCAGAAAAGAATATTAATGAATTAAGTGGTGGAGAAAGACAGAGAGTAATTATTGCCAGGGCTCTTGCACAAGATCCAGAAATACTTCTCCTTGATGAACCAACTTCTAATCTTGATATCAATTATCAGGGAGAAATATATGATATTTTATCCTATTTAAATAAGGAATTATCTATTACAATAATAGCTGTCTCTCATGATTTAAACTTAACAGCTCAGTACTGCGAAAAATTAGTTTTATTGGATGAAGGTCAAATTCATTCAGTTGGAACAGCTGAAGAAGTTTTAACCGAAGAAAATATAGCTGAAGTCTATTCAACCAGAGTTATTATAAAAAACAATCCTCTTTCTAATAAACCTTATGTTACGCTTATTCCACATACATATAAAAAAAGAGATGAAAAAAACAACAGAGATTTTAAGATTCATATTATAGCTGGTGGTGGAACAGGGGAAAGATATATGGAATTATTGTGGCAGAAGCAGTATAAACTATCGGCAGGTGTTTTAAATCAGGGTGATGCAGATTGGCAGACAGCACGAAGATTAGATATTGAGATTGTTGAAGCCCCTCCATTTGTTGATTTCCGCAGTAAAGATATTGAAGCAAATCGGAACTGTTTAAAAAATGCAGATCTTATTGTAGTGACTGATGTTCCTTTTGGACGTGGTAATTTGGCCAATTTAAAGCTAGTTTCGGAATTTGTTGAGACACCGAAAGTTCTTTTTAACACAGCTCCGATTCAGGAGAGAGATTACACAAATGGAAAAGCAACAGATTTATGGAACAAAATATTGCTGCATAAAAATACTTTAATTTTACAAAGAAAAGATAATTTTTTGTCTGTTATAAAAAAAGTAGAAAAATGAGGTGGAGTTATTAAATGATAAAAGCTGCCAAATTAGATAAAGAATATTTTGTTGTTATAATTCCGGGAGACGAGTTAATTGAAACAGCCTCTAAAGTGCAGAAAATAGTTGCTGAACATTATAATCTTTATCCAGATCAGCTTTACCCTCAGCTTCATATAACAATTGACAGAATAGACAAGCTAAAAAAGGATTTAGCAGTTAAAATATTGAAGGAGATAGTAAAAGAACACAAAAAAATAAATATTGAGATCGACAGATTTAGCTGTATTAAATTTTCTGATGAATATCAGCTTGTACTAGAAGTTAATGAAACAGAAAGTTTAACTAATTTTGCTGATGAAGTGCACAAAAAGCTGGCAGATGCAGGTGTATCTACAATAGATAATTATGATGAATGGGTTTTTCACATTACTATTATAAGCAATATATTTGCAAAAAATCCCATTCCTGTAGATGAACTTACAGAAATTTGTCTATTTATGGAAGGTATGTCCAGACCACTGTCAGCAGAAGCAGAGAAAATTGAGATTTGGCGCCCTACATTAGATCCAGTTAATAAGATTATAGAAAGTTTTAATTTATAAAATTATTGAGGTGGTGTAATTGAAAAATAATATTAAAGGGTTTATATTTGATCTTGATGGTGTAATTACTGATACATCAGAGTATCATTTTCAGAGTTGGAAACAGCTGTCTGAAGAAGAGGGTTTTGAGTTCAATAGAGAAATAAATGAAAAATTAAGAGGGGTTTCTAGGATGAGATCTCTTGAGATTATTCTTGATGGTAAAAAATTAAGTGAAGCTAAAAAAAAGGAACTTACTGACAGGAAAAACAAGTATTATCAGCAGCTTCTAGAAAATCTTAATAAAGATAATATTATTGGTAATATGGAAAATATTCTTAAGAGATTAAAAGAGAGAGGTTTTAAAATAGCAGTTGCTTCTTCCAGTAAAAATGCCAAAAAGGTCTTAAAACGTCTAAAAATCATTGATATTTTTGACACTATTTCTGATGGTGATAGTGTTGAGAATGCAAAGCCTGCACCAGATTTATTTCTGCACACTGCTGAAAAATTAGCTTTAGAACCTGAAGAATGTGTTGTTGTAGAAGATGCAGAATCAGGTATTAAAGCAGCTTTAAAAGCAAATATGCTGGCAGTTGGTATTGGACCAGAAGAAAGGCTGAATGGAGCAGATATTATTTATACTGAAATTTCAGAACTAAATATTGACGAAATATTGAATTTTACTGATTACAACTGATCACACATAAATGCTTGCGAATATATGGCTTTTGTTTAAAACTGCGAAAATTTTCAAAAGGTAAAATAGATAGAATAACAATAATTTGTAATTTGGAAGTGGTATAATGCCCCGTAAAACCAAAGATTTTATTTTGTCACCTTTATTTATCACAATAATAGCAGTTATTTTATTTATGGCAGGTGTTCAGTATTATCAGAACATAAAAAAAATGGAAAGGCTTCAAAACAAGATAGAGAGACTGGAAAATAATATTAATGAAGCTAAAGAAGAAAACAAAAAACTTGCTGAAGAGCTGCAAAATGTTGATAGTGATGAATATATTGAAAAAATCGCCAGAGAAAAACTTGGACTTGTAAAACCTGGTGAAGTACTTGTGATGCCTGTAGAAAATGAAGATGATGAGAATAAAGATAATAAAGAAAGTAAAGAAGATAAGAATTAAAAAGGAAATAGGAAAAGATTAATATAATAGGAAGTAGGAGTTTCCCCAAAATTTATTTTCAAGCTGCAAAAAGGGGGCTTTAGTCATCAACGAAATTTTTAGATTTAGCTAAAACTCAATTCGGGTGTGAAATAGGGCACACTAATCAATGAGTCCTCCTGACTCATGATTAGCTCACTCCATCCTGCAGTTCAACCCTATTTCTTCCTTCATTTCGTTAAGATTCATTGACTAAAAATTTCAATATTCCTGCATCTCCCCTTTTTGCAGCAGTATATAAAAAATGGGGAAAGTCCAGAATAGGAAGTGTTTGAGTTAAAAATGGGAGATTATTTTAGTTATAATATATATAAGTTAGCTTCAGAAAAAACAGGATTAAAAGAAAAAAATATCAAAAATACAGTGGAATTATTGGATGATGGTAACACTGTACCTTTTATTGCAAGGTACCGCAAAGAGGTGACAGGAAGTCTTGATGAAAAAGAGATTCGGGATATAGAAGAAGTAGTTGACTATCTGCGCAAACTTTGGGGTAGAAAAGAAGAAATTGCAGAAATAGTGGATGAGCAGGAAAAATTGAATGAAAAGTTGCTTGGCAAATTGTTCTCAGCAGAAACCTTACAGGAAGTTGAAGATATTTACCGTCCGTATATAGTGAAAAAGAAAACAAAAGCAGCCAGGGCCATTGAAAAAGGATTAAAACCCCTTGCTGAAATTTTTATCTCACAGGACACTTCTGCCGGCAGACCAAAAGAAATTGCAAAAAATTATCTGAACTCCAAAAAAGATCTTCATAAAGTCGAAGATGTACTGAATGGGGCCGAAGATATAGTGGCATCGTTTATTTCAAATGATGCTGATTTAAGGAAAAAAATCAGAAAACATTTTTTCAGCAGTGCTTTAATTAGATCTAAACTAAAAAAATCTAAAAATGATACTGATGATAAATATCAGGATTATTATGAATTTAGTGAATCTATAAATAGAATTCCTCCCCACAGAATTCTGGCTGTCAACAGGGGAGAAAATGAAGATGTTCTAAAAGTGAAAATTGAAGTAAATGATAAAAAATCAGCAAGGATTATTGACAGACATTTTGATATAAAGGAAAGCTATTATAGAACCCATATTGACAATGCAAAAGATTATGCCTATAAAAGGCTTATAGCACCTTCACTGGAAAGGGAAGTAAGGAATTACTTAAATGAAAAGGCTGAGCAGCGTGCTATAGATAATTTCTCTATCAATTTAAAATCGCTTTTAATGCAGCCCCCTTTACCGCAAAAAGTTGTTCTAGGAATTGACCCTGCATTCAGAACTGGCTGTAAAACAGTGGTGGTGTCAGAGAATGGAAGAGTACTAAATACCGGTACAATATACCCACATCCACCCCAGAATGACACAAAATCAGCAGCAGAATATATAAAAAATCAGATAAAAACTTATAATGTTGATCTAGTTGTTATAGGAAATGGAACTGCCAGTAGAGAAACAGAACTATTTATTGCTAACCTTATAAATGACGGGTTGGAGGTTGAATATACAATAGTTAATGAAGCAGGTGCTTCAGTTTATTCTGCATCAGAGATTGCCAGAAAAGAATTTCCGGATCTGGATGTTTCGATTCGTGGAGCAATTTCAATTGCCAGAAGGGTTCAGGATCCACTGGCTGAACTTGTAAAAATTGATCCACGATCACTGGGAGTCGGTATGTATCAGCATGATATTTCTGATAATAAATTATCTAAAGCATTAAATGAAGTTGTTGTAGATGCTGTTAATCATGTTGGAGTGGAAATAAATACTGCTTCTGCAGCACTGCTCAGCTATGTGTCAGGTATTAGCACCAATAATGCGGAAAAAATAGTAGAACACCGCACTAAGAATGGTATTTTTAAAAAAAGGAAAGATCTGTTATCTGTATATGGATTTGGGCCTAAAACATTTGAACAGTCAGCTGGATTTATAAGGATAGAATCTGAAAAAGATCCTTTTGCTGTAACTCCAATCCATCCGGAATCTTATGCTGCAGCTGAAAAAATATTAAATAAATTAGATTTTAGTAAACAAGATCTGCTTGATAAAAAAAGAATTCGAATTCTGAGGGAAAAATTAAATGAACTTGATATTACAGATATTGCAGCAAAAATTGATATTGGAATACCGACTGCTAAAGATATTGTGAAATCTCTTCAACAGCCTGGCAGAGATCCGCGAAATGATATGCCTGGCCCTGTATTTAGAAAAGATGTTTTAAAACTGGAAGATATAAAAGAAGGTATGATTTTTACTGGAAAAGTTAGAAATATAGTTGATTTTGGAGCATTTATAGATATTGGTCTAAAAAATGATGGACTTTTACATATTTCAGAAATGAGTGAGATGTATGTAAATGATCCTTTTGAAATTGTTTATATAGGCCAAACTATTAAAGTTCAGGTTCTTTCAGTTGATCGGCACAGATCGCGAATTTCGCTTAGCTTAAAATTTTAAATTTTTTATAACGAAATCCCTTTTTGTTGTTTTAAAATAATTTGAGAGAAATTCCTTGACTAAATTTATTTGACATCAATGTATCCTGTAAGTTATAATAAGTACAATATTAATTTTTAGGGAGGAATTTGTTTAGCATGTCCATTGAAGTTGGTAGTATCGTAGTTGGTACAGTTACAGGTATAACAAATTTTGGCGCTTTCGTCGAATTGGAAGATGGGGAAACTGGTCTTATTCATATTTCAGAGGTTGCTAATAGCTATGTTAAGGATATTAACAATTTCTTAAAAGTTGATGAAGAAGTAAAAGTAAAAGTAATTAACATTGATGATGATGGAAAGATTGGGCTGTCAATCAAACAGCTTGACGATCCAGATGACAGAATTGATCATGCACCAGAGATGTCTTTTGAGGAGAAGATGGACCGTTTTCTAAAGCAGAGCAGTGAACGGCAGCAGGATCTCAAAAACAGGGAGGCGAAAAAAGGCGGTAATTCAAAATAGATTTTAATTTCAATTATGATAACACATATATAAAACATCCTTTAAATTATTAAAGGATGTTTTCTTATTTTAAAAAAGGAGCAGATTTATGTTAACAAATGAACAGGAGAGAGAATTAATAGAGTGGCAGCTGGGAAGAGGGATTGTAAATTTAGATTATGTTGGGGAATACTGTCCCTGGGATTATCCAGCTGTGCTGGTAGTCAAACCTTTTGTTGAAAACAATAACACTGTATCTCCAACAATTTTTTGGCTCAGCTGTCCATATCTGGTTTATAAAGTAGATAGATTGGAAAATGAAGGTTTAATAGAAGAGTTGACATTTAAATTAAAACACAATTTAGAGTTTGAAGATAAAATGTTATCTGCCCACAGAAAATATGCAGAAATGAGAAGGGATAAACTTTCTGATAATGACTTAAAAGCTGCTGAGAAAATATCAGAAGATTTAATGAATACACTTAAAAAATCAGGCATAGGTGGAATAAAAGATAAAAGT
The DNA here is from genome assembly GCF_003338615.1 of Halanaerobium sp. DL-01. NCBI lineage: Bacteria > Bacillati > Bacillota > Clostridia > Halanaerobiales > Halanaerobiaceae > Halanaerobium > Halanaerobium sp. DL-01. The sequence continues at coordinate 6,953 of NZ_QPJN01000037.1, read as the reverse complement.
GGGATAAAATGTCTTCATACACATCTAGCAGATTATTTAATGGGTAATGATAATCCGGCTGCTGAACTGGTGTGGACAAAAATAACCTGGCCGAAAAATTGTTCTATCTGTAGAGAAAGGATTGATGATATTGAGAGCGGCAGCCATTGATATTGGAACAAATTCTACCCGACTGCTAGTAGCAGAAAAAAAGGATGATGAAATTAATATCTTAAATAGATCACTTGAAATAACTAGACTTGGAGAAGGTGTTGATAAAAGTGCACTGTTAAATGAAAACGCGGTTGCAAGAGTGCTAAAAGCTTTAAAAAATTTTAGAGAAATATTATTGAAATATAATGTGGAAAATATTAAAATAGTTGGTACGAGTGCATTAAGAGATGTAAAAAATGCTGAAATGCTTTCTGACAAAATGAAAGAACAGCTTGGTATGGAGCTCGAAATTATTAGTGGTGAAAAAGAAGCAGAACTTAATTATAAAGGGACTGCTGCAGCTATTGAAAATAAATTTTTATTGATTGATATCGGTGGTGGAAGTACAGAATTTATTTGGCCTAAAAAAGATGGAAAATTAAAAGATTCTCTTATTTTTAAAAGTTTAGATATCGGCTGTGTTAGAATGACAGAAAGATTTATTGATAATCCAGCTGTAATTCTTCCCGATAGGGAAGCTGAATCAATTGCTGAATACACATCTAAGCTCTTAATAGAAAATGAAATTAATATTACATCTGATTTTTTTATTAAAGGAGTTGGAGGTACTATAACAACACTTGCAGCGATAAAATTAGGTCTGGAAAAATATGATTCTTCACAAATTGAAAATTTATCCCTAACAGCTGATGATCTTTTTTCAATATATTCAAAATTAAAAAATACTCCACTTATTAAAAGAGAAAAAATAAAGGGACTTCAGCCAAAAAGAGCAGATATTATAACTGCTGGAGTTATAATATTAATTACTATATTAAAACATCTGGATGCCGATAAAATAATTGTGAGTGACAGAGATATTTTATGTGGTTTAATATTTGAACAATTAAAGTAAAGTTTAATGCAGGAATAAAAGCTTTAATTATAGAATAGAATATTGAAGCTTATGTAGGGGGATTTTAATTTGAATATCAAAGAAAAATTTATTTTTTTTGTAAAAAAATATAATTTAGTTTCATCCGGGCAGAAAATTTTACTTGGAGTTTCCGGTGGCCCGGATTCTCTTGCAATGCTCCATCTTTTTTGCGAGTTAAAAGAAGATTGGGATATAGAAATTGCTGTTGCTCACATCAACCACAGTCTGAGGAAAGAATCAGATAAGGAAGCTCTTTTTGTCGAAGAAAAAGCTAAAAAATATGGCATTCCTTTTTACATTAAAAAATTAAAAAAAGGTAATCTGCAGAAAAACAGCAATTCTGTAGAAGCGGCTGCACGAAAATGCAGGCTGGAATTTTTTAATGAAATCATTGAAAATAATGATTATCATATACTTTCTCTTGCACATCAAAAAAATGATCAGGTCGAAACAGTACTTTTTAATTTTTTTAGAGGTACAGGATTAAGAGGATTATCCGGAATATCTCCTCAGAGCAGAATAAATGGAATTAATATTATACATCCATTATTAGAAATAAGTCGTAAAGAAATATTGCTTTACTGCCAAAAGCAAAATTTAAATCCTAAATTTGATAAGAGTAATGAAAAAAATATTTATACCCGGAATGTAATAAGGAATCAAATTATTCCTATAATCAAAGAAAAAATAAATCCTTCTGTTGATGATGTAATCTGCAGGAATTCTGCTTTAATAAAAAAAGAAGATCAGTTTTTGAATCAAATATCAGATGAGATGTATATTAAGTCAATAAAAAAGAAAAATAAAAAAGAGATTGTTTTGGATTTAGATGAACTTCTTTTAAATGATCAGGTTATAGTTTGGAGAATCATCCGCAAGGCCTATAAAGTTTTAAACAATAATCTTGATGATTTATATTATGATCATGTTATGGAGGTATATTCTTTAATTAAAGAGAAGAAAACAGGAAAAAGTTTGGATCTTCCGTTTGATATTAAAGTTATGATCAGTTACAATAAAGTTATCTTTAGGAAAAATTTAGACAGCATAAATCCTGAAGATAATAAGTTTAAATTTAAATTTAAACTACTAGGTGAAGTTAGATTGAATGAATTACAAAGCATAAAAGCTGAATTTGTAGATAAGGAAGAAGTTGAATTTAGCCGGGATAAAAAAATATGTTTTTGTGATTTTGAAAAAATTAAATCTCCTTTATATGTTAGAAGTAGAAAAGACGGGGATAAATTTGTTCCACTTGGTATGGAAGGTAGTAAAAAAATTAAAGATTTTTTTATTGACGAAAAAGTTGATAAAAGAAATAGAGATCAAATTCCAATTGTAGCTGATAGTGAGGATAATATTGTTTGGGTTGCCGGCTTTAGAGTTTCAGAAAAAGTTAGGATAGATAAAAATACTACTAAAGTTTTGAAGCTGAAGTTAATAAATGAGGGGGATAAAAATGCAGAATAATAGTATCTTTTATGATGATATAAGTGAAATAATAATAAGTGAAAAACAGATAAAGCAGCGAATAGAAGAATTAGGAAAAGAAATAACTGAATCATATAATGAAAACGATGATATAGTAATGCTCTGTATTTTAAGAGGAGCAGTTATTTTTATGGCTGATCTGGCAAGAGAAATTAATTTATCTGTTACTTTTGATTTTATGGATGTATCCAGTTATGGGGCAGGTACACAAAGTTCTGGAGTTGTAAGAATTATAAAAGACATGGAAGAAAATATTGAAGGACGTCATCTTTTGATAGTTGAAGATATTATTGATACAGGTCTTACTTTAAAACATGTTGTTGATATGCTGAAGACAAGAAACCCTGCAAGTATAAAAGTTGTAACACTATTAGATAAACCGAAAAGAAGAGAACAGAAACAAATTGAGGCTGATTATAATGGTTTTGAAATTCCGGATAAATTTGTAGTTGGTTATGGGCTTGACTTTGCTGAAAAATACAGAAATCTTCCATATATAGGTGTTTTAAAAGAAAAAATGTATAAGTAAACTTAGCGGCATGGTCTAATAAATTATTTACAAAGTTCAAATATTGTGGTATAATATTTTACTGTATATGATCTAAGTCGTAGGGGGAGGTTATTGAATCTTGAATAAATTTGTTAAGAATATTGGATTTTATCTACTTTTAATTGCCATATCAATTTTAGTAGCTCAATTCTTTATGCAGCAGGATCCAGGTACCATAGAGAATTTTACTTATACTAATCTTATTGATGAAGTTTCTTCTGGTAATATAAATGAAGTAACGATAGTTGGTAATGAAGAAGTTAAAGGTAAAATAGACAATAGAGAGTTTAGTGTTCCAATACCGCCGGAAGCTATTCCAAGTTTAATGCAGGAACTGCGGGCCGGGAATGTTAATATAAAAACAGAGCCGCAGCCTTCAGCTCCATGGTGGGTTAATATTTTGAGTTATATTCTGCCAATAATTATTTTAATTGTTGCCTGGGTATTTATAATGCAGAGAATGCAGGGTGGCGGCAATAAGATGATGTCATTTGGTAAGAGTAAAGCCAGACTGGATGAAAGCAAAAAGAAACTATCTTTTGATGATGTTGCTAATTATGAGGAAGTCAAAGAAGAATTAAAAGAAGTTGTTGAATTTTTGAAAAATCCAAAGAAATTTTCTGATCTTGGTGCTACTGTGCCGAAAGGTGTTCTGCTTGTAGGTCCTCCCGGAACAGGTAAAACTTTAATGGCTAAAGCTGTTGCTGGTGAAGCTGGAGTACCATTCTTTTTTATTAGTGGCTCAGATTTTGTTGAAATGTTTGTTGGTGTTGGTGCTTCACGAGTGAGAGATCTTTTCGAAAAAGGCAAAAAAAATTCTCCCTGTATCATCTTTGTTGATGAGCTTGATGCAGTTGGTCGTCAGCGGGGTGCTGGACTTGGTGGAGGCCATGATGAAAGAGAGCAGACATTAAATCAGCTTTTAGTTGAAATGGATGGTTTTGAACCTAATGAAGGTATAATCCTTATGGCTGCGACAAATAGGCCGGATGTTCTTGATCCAGCTTTATTAAGACCTGGCAGATTTGACCGTCAGGTCATTGTAGATAAACCCGATAGATTGGGCAGGCAGAAAATACTTGAAATTCATGTTAAAAATAAACCACTTGATGATGATATTGATTTAGAAATTCTTGCTAAAAGAACCCCTGGGTTTACAGGAGCAGATATGGAAAACCTTGCTAATGAAGCTGCGATACTTGCTGCAAGAAGATCTAAAAAAATTATTTCCATGAAAGAATTTGACGATGCCATAGATAGAGTTATTGCTGGCCCAGCTAAAAAGAGCAGGATTGTATCCGATAAAGAGAAAAATCTTGTTGCCTATCATGAAACAGGGCATGCGCTGCTTGGTGAATTATTAGAACATGCTGATAGGACACACAAAGTATCTATAATTCCTAGAGGTAGGGCAGGAGGGTTTACAATACCTCTGCCGGAAGATGATCAGAACTTTATGACAAAAGGAGCTCTTTTAGATAGAGTAACAAGCCTTCTTGGAGGAAGGGCTGCTGAAGCTATCTTTCTCGAAGATATAAGTACTGGAGCCCAAAATGATCTGGAGCGTGCCACACAAATAATTAGAGCTATGGTTACTGAATATGGTATGAGCGAAAATCTTGGTCCACTAACACTGGGACAAAAACATGATCAACAGGTGTTTTTGGGTAGAGATATATCCCGACAGCGAAACTATAGTGAAGAAGTAGCTGCAAGAATAGATAAAGAAATTAGTAAAATGGTTGAAGAATGCTACAGTAAAGCTGAACGTATTTTAGAAGAAAATAGTGAAAAAGTAAAAAGAATTGTTGAAGCACTGAAAAAATTTGAAACACTTAACTCCAGTCAAATCAAAAAGTTGATAAAAGGTGAAGAGATTACTGGAGATCTCGAAAAAGATGAACAGGAAAATGATGACAGTGATAGTACAATTAAAATATTTAAACCAGAACCACAAAATGGTTAAAATCTTAATATCAAATTGAAAGAGATTAAAAAGTCAGTCCTATTTGGGCTGGCTTTTTTGTTGCCTATTTACTGCATTTATTGTTTTGAAAAGTTATAATAGAAACGATATTGAAGATGTAGAAATCAAAAGGAGTTCCTCTTTAAATTCTTTTTAGAGCTACAAAAAAAGAGATTTCATCATAAATGAAATTTTAAGCACCAGAGAAAAAGGAGGCAGTGATGTTTAAATTACAAAATATAGAATTTAAAAATATTTTACAGATTGACAGTATTGAATTAAAAGAACATGTTACCACTGCAATACTGGGAAGTAGTGGAGGTGGAAAAACTACTTTTTTAAAACTTTTAAATAATATGATTTCAGCAGATAAAGGGACAATTTATTATAAAGATAAGGATATAAATAATTATGATCCTGTTGAACTGAGGCGTAAAGTGGTTATGCTGCCTCAAGATCCAGAAATTTTTAAAGGAACTATTAGAGATAATTTTATTATTACAGAAAAAATTGCTGATAAGAAACATGCAGGAGATGATATTTATAAAAATATATTAAAACAGGTATCTCTGCCTAAATTTCTTGAAGATAAAGCTGAAGATCTTTCCGGTGGAGAAAAGCAGAGATTGGCTTTGGCAAGAGTAATGCTTTTAGAACCAGAAGTTTTACTGCTGGATGAACCATCTTCTTCACTTGATCAGGAAACAGAAGAAAAAATAATTAGTATGGTTGTTAATTATGCTGTCAAAAACAGCAGAACACTTATTATGGTAACACATAGTCCGGCTATTGCAGAAAAATATGCGGATAGAATTATAAATATTGAATCAGGAAGAATAATAAAGTAAATTAATTTGGTTCTTTAACGAAAGGATGTAATTTTATGGAAAACGGTATGGTAAATATCCAGCTGATATCACTCGTGTTTGCCTATATATTTGTGTTCATTTTGCTTTTAATAGTTAAAAAGAAGAAAATAGGCATGAACAAGAAATTATATTAGCTTCTGTAAGAATGACAATACAATTGGTAGCAGTCGGTTATTTGTTAAAATATGTTTTTGCCAATCAGAGTCCTTTTTACAGCATACTTATACTGCTGGTAATGGAAATATTCGCTATTTATAATATTTATGGAAGAATTGATGCAGAGATATCTTTAGATTTTAAAAAGACTATAGCTGTTTCAATGTTTGCAGGTACTTCAATTAGTATTTTGTTTTTTGTCCTCATAGTTATAGGGCTTGAGCCGTGGTTTAGGTCTGATTATTTTATTCCGCTTTCTGGAATGCTGATCGGCAATTCTATGACCGGTATTTCTTTAGGAGTAAATCATCTTATAGGAGGCTTTAGAGATAATAAACGGCTGATAGAAAATTATTTAATGCTTGGAGCAGAACCTATGTATGCAGTTGAAAAGATCAGCAACAGAGCTTTTTATAATGCTGTTCTTCCAACAATTAATTCGATGATGGGAATGGGAATAGTGTTTCTCCCAGGCATGATGACAGGTCAAATACTTGCAGGTGCATCCCCAGTAACTGCAATAAAATATCAAATTGCTATTATGATGGGAATTTTAGGCAGTGTTACTTTGACAGTGTTTTTTATGGTTAATCGAGGTTCTAAAACTTTTTTCAATAAAAGAAAGCAGCTTAAAATTAAATAATAATTTTAAATTATCAGTAAAAACAAAATATTTAATAAAAAAGGAGGAAATTATTAAATTATATTGAATATTAATATTAAGAATTAAATTTAATTTTATAAGGAGGAGATAGTGTGAAAAGTGATATAGCCATAGCACAGGCAGCAGAAATGAAGCCAATAACAGAAATAGCAGAAGAATTGGGATTAGAGGAAGATGATCTAGAACTA
>NZ_QPJN01000036.1:0-16468 GCF_003338615.1 Halanaerobium sp. DL-01 | reverse complement strand
CCATGGTCAACATGTCCTATTGTTCCTATGTTAACATGTGGTTTTGTTCTTTCAAATTTCTTTTTTGCCATCTTTTTTGTCCTCCTTAAAATATATCTTCGTATGTATTACGTATTCCCGGGTAAAAACCCCACAAAAAAAGCCTGTCAGCTGCAGGCTGTTCTACCGTCAATGACAGCAGTAATTTATTAAAAATTAGATATTTCTAGATATTGTGCTTTTCTAAAAATATTTCTAATTTTCTTTTTACTCTCTGCAGAGCATTATCTACGGATTTTACATGCTTATCAAGTGAATTAGCTATTTTTTGGTAAGATTTCCCTTCAAGGTACTCCTGTAATACATCAAATTCCAGTTCACTTAACATGCTTGATATTTCTTTTTCTATTAAATCATATGTTTCATTACTTATAAAAAGCACTTCCGGATTAGAAAGCTTTCCACCTTTAAGTACATCAAGTAATGTCCGATCTGATTCTTCGTCATATATTGGTTTGTTTAAAGAAACATATGTGTTCAGAGGCTGATGTTTCTGGCGTGTTGCAGCTTTTATAGCGGTAATAATCTGCCGTGTTATACAGAGTTCTGCAAAAGCTCTAAATGAAGCGAGACGTTCAATTTTATAATCTCGTACAGCTTTATAAAGACCGATCATACCTTCCTGAACTATATCTTCCCGGTCAGCACCTACAAGAAAATAAGATCTGGATTTAGCCAGAACAAAATTCTTATAGCGCCTGATTAAGGTTTCCTGAGCTTCTACATCACCCTGATGAACCAGTTCAATAAGTTCATCATCGGCCATCTGTTTATATTCTTCAAAAGTTATATTATCAAAATCAAGTTCATAAGCATTACTTTTCAACCAGAATCCCCTCCTTATACATTACTATTATACTTGTTTAAAAAGGCTTCGTCAAGAATTATCTTTTCAATCTCTGACGCACAGCCTCATAGAGAATTATACCTGCTGCAACTGATGCATTTAAAGATCCAAGCTGAGAAAACATAGGGATTTTTATTAAAAAATCACAATTTTCTTTAACTAACCTCCTGAGTCCACTTCCTTCACTCCCAATCACTATACCCAGTGATCCTTTTAGATCAGCATCATAGTGGAGTTGATCAGCTCCAACATCAGCACCGGCTATCCAGAAACCTTCCTCTTTTAGATCTTTAATTGTATAATTAATATTTGTAACCTGTATTAAAGGTATATGTTCGGCAGAACCAGCAGATGATTTTAAAACAACCGGTGTTATGCCAGCAGCACGCCTCTCCTGATATATAACTGCATCTGCACCAGCAGCATAGGCGGTTCTTATAATGGCCCCAAAATTATGTGGATCTTTAATTTCATCCAATATTACCACCAGTGGGTCACTATCTTTTTCTTTTATTTCAGCTGATAAATCTCCTAAAGTATATTCTGGAAGGGGATCAGCTTCTGCTATTACACCCTGATGTGAATGGGAAAGAGCTGTTTCATCTAATTTATACTTTGAAATCCTATTTATAGAAATATTTTTTGCTTCAGCCAGTTTTTTTATTTTCTCTATATTATCACCGGATATATTATTCTGAATAAATATTCTATGGATTTTTCTTTTTCCTTTTAGAGCTTCATAAACAGAATTCCTGCCTTCAATTCTAGCCATAAATTTATTCTCCTCTTTCTTTTTTCAAACTTTCTAATTTACCACAGCTAAGCTCACCTTCAGAACATATACCATCTGTTACACAGGGAGAACCTGCTTTTTCAAATAAAACAGGGGCAACTTCTTTTACCTGTTTTAACATCTGGTTTGCAATACTTCTTATTTCCCATTGTGCCCTTGTACAACAGCGAAGTCTAAAAAAATGATGAAGGGATCTAGCATTATATGAAACCATTAAATTGGTTTTTACTGTAGGAAGTACAAAACGGGCATCTTCGGGTGGGATGTCATTTTCCAGCATTTCTTTATAGATCTCTTTCCCTTGTTCCATCCAGCTTCGATACTTTTCAGCTGTTTTTTTGTTTTTGGATATAGAAGGAGGAGTAATATAATCAAACTCATCTTCAACAACATATCTCTGCGATCTCTGACTGTAAGAAGTGCCTATTCTCTGCCGTACAAGCTGATGACTGGTAACTCGACTGCAGACTATATGAAAATAAAAATAAGTATGTTCTAATGTTGAGTGGTGACCCATTTCAACCACTTTTTTGACTAATTTATTAACTTCTTCTTCAGACATTCTTTTTTGTAGTTCTTTTGCACCATCTTTTGAATAACACAGTCTTGCAGCAGTTGCAACATTTCTTTCTGGGTTTTTTGTATAATCAATTAATTCTGCTTTTGCTTTAACTTCCATATCATACCTCCTCATCTCTCAGTTTAGAAGAAATTTCCCATTTAGGACCGCGCGGTGTATCTTTTACTACAATACCAACTTCTTTTAATCGATCTCTAATGAGATCTGCTTTTTCCCAATCCTTTTCTTCTCTTGCACTTTCTCTTAAATCAAGCAGTATATCTACCAGTGAATTCAAAAGTTCAGAGTCATTTGCATAATTTTCAGCTGATGAAAATTCTAGACCCATTACATCTGCCAGCAGCATAAACACTTCTTCTGCTTCATTAAGTAGTGAAAAGTTTTTCTCATTTAATTCAAATCCAGTACGATTTATAAAGCGATTTATGTCTCCTGCAAAATCATGAATAACTCCTATTGTTCTGGCTGTATTAAAATCATCATCCATAGCTTCTTCAAATTCTTCCTGTCTTATTTTTATAGCTCTGGAAAATTTATTATTAGCTTCTTTATTTTCCTGATTATTACCTATATGACCGGTCAGTATTCCAGCCAGCTGTTTTCTGGTATTACTTAATCTTTTATAAGCTGTTTCGGCTTCTTCCAGCTGTTCAAAGCTGAAATCAATAGGACTTCCATAATGTCTGCTCAGCAGAAAATATCGTACAATTTCTCCGCTGAAATGCTTCAACACCTCTCGTGTTGTAAAAAAATTCCCAACTGATTTGGACATTTTTTCCCCTTTGAGATTAACGGTCCCATTATGCAGCCAGTATTTAACAAATTTTTTGCCACTGTATGCTTCTGACTGAGCTATTTCATTTTCATGATGAGGAAAAATTAGATCTGTTCCACCTCCATGTATATCAAAAGTAGCACCAAACCTTTTCATAGACATGGCAGAACATTCTATATGCCAGCCCGGCCATCCTTCACCCCAGGGACTTTCCCAACCTTTGCCAGGTTCAACTTTTTTCCAGAGTGCAAAGTCCATTGGATGTCTTTTATCTTCTTTTACTTCAATTCTGGCTCCAGCCTGCATATCTTCAATTGTTCTACCTGATAGTTTACCATAATCTTCAAAACTTTCCACACTAAAATAGACATTACCATCAGCCTCATATGCATATCCTTTTTCAACTAAAGTTTGCACCATCTCAATAATTTCATCAATGTTTTCACTGACGCGGAGGTACATATCTGCAGGCCTTATATTAAGTTCTTTAATATCTTCCAGAAAAGCTTTGGCATATTTATCGGCCAGTTCTTCAGGTGTTATACCTTCTTCTTCAGCACGCAGAACAATTTTTTCATTTATATCTGTAAAATTAGAAATATATTGAACTTCAAAACCTAAATATTCTAAATAACGTCTAATTACATCATAATTAATAGCACTTCTGATATGCCCAATATGAGAATAATTTTGAACTGTAAGACCACAAACATACATCTTTACAAGGCCTTCTTCTACAGGTTCAAAAACTTCCTTTTCTCTGCTTAAAGTATTGTACACTCTCAGCATATTTACACCCCTCTCTCTTTAAAAAAGAGCCTTCACTCAATAAGAGGAAGACCCATTTTATTTTTATTTATCTGAACCCAGTTCAAGTGCATAATCCAGTCTTCTTGCAACTTCATCAGCTCCAAAAATTGAAATAACACTAGTCATTTCCGGGCCAGATTTTTTTGCGGTTATGGCAAATCTAACCGGGTGATAAATTGTTCTTGCTTTTACAGGAAGTTCATTTTTCATTTCTTTAAATATATTATCTACTGCTTCTGGTGTAATCTTTTCTAAAGCATAAAGTTTGTCTTTTAGAGTTTCAAAAACAAGCCTCACATCTTCTCCAGCAAATTCTTCAGCCGCCTTTTCCTTATCAGAAAATTCAATATCTGTTAAAAACAATTCAGCTTCTTCAGGTATCTGTGCAAGATAATCTACAGAAGTTCTAACTTCATCGATAACCTTTTTCAGCCATTCTCTTTCTTGAACAGCTTGTTTATCATCAATTAAACCGGCTTTTACAAGAAAAGGTATAGAAAGATCAACAATTCTATCAAGATCACTTTCTCTAATATATTTTCCATTGACCCAGTTTAATTTATCTCTATCAAATACCGCACCACTTTTATTAACGTTTTTAATCGAAAACTTTTCAATAATTTCCTCACGTGAAAGTATTTCTTCATCACCGGGAGACCAGCCCAATAGAGCCATAAAATTAAATAGTGCTTCAGGAAGATATCCCTGTTCTCTAAATTCCCCAACATAGACAGAATCTTTGCCTCTTTTTTTGAGTTTTGCTCTGTTTTCATCCAGTATTAAAGGAAGATGTGCAAAATTAGGCAGATCAAACCCGAGAGATCTGTAAAGAAGAATCTGTTTTGGAGTATTGGAAAGATGATCTTCTCCTCTAATAACATGAGAAATCTTCATCAGAGCATCATCAATTACTACAGCAAAGTTATATGTAGGCATACCATCTGATTTAAAGATAATAAAATCATCCAGTACAGAACTGTTAAACTTGACATCACCTCTGATCAAATCTCTGACAATTATATCTTCCTTTTTATCAGGAAGGCGAAACCTTATAACAGGTTCTCTTCCTTCCTGACGAAATTTTTCTTTTTCTTCTTCTGTTAAATTTCTGCATGAACCATCATAACGCGGCATTCTATCTTCTGCCAGTGCTTTTTCCCTCATTTCTTCCAGTTCTTTCTGTGTACAGTAGCAGTGATAGGCTTTTCCTTCTTCAAGCAGCTTTTCTGCATATTCTTTATATATATCAATTCTTTCAGTCTGTCTGTATGGTCCATAATCACCACCAATACCAACACCTTCATCTGCATCCAAGCCCAGCCACTGCATTTCCCGCAGTATTATATCTTCAAATTCTTTTGTTGATCTTGCCTGATCAGTATCTTCTATTCTGAGAACAAGTTTTCCGCCTTTCTGCCTGGCAACAATCCAGTTAAAAAGTGCAGTCCTCATATTACCAATATGAATTTTTCCTGTTGGACTGGGTGGGAAGCGCAGCCTTATATCATTCATAAAATTATTCCTCCTAATTATCTCCTATTATTTTTATATAACACTTGTTCCAACTGTCAGCTGTTCTGGACCATCTACCAGAGCATGACCAAAACGTCCAAATATGGCTGCTGAAATATGTCCTTCTCCTCTAACTACAGCAATTTTAAAACCTCCGCCAAGACCTGGATTAATTAGAGCCAGCTGACTGTAAGCATCTTTAACTGCATTGGAGATAGCCATTTTTTCTCGGGAATTTTCGCTAATTACTCCTCGGGCAATTGCTGCAACTGTTGTACTCTCACGAAGTTTAATCGGCAGCTTTTCGGCATTAGCACCGGTCTGAGTAATTGCTCCTCTGTACCCATATCCTTCAATCTTTTTTAACCAGTATGATTCATAATCTCTGCTCCGTGTCATTGCAAGATAAATAGCAGAGCTTTCTGGAGTAATAGTTTTCTTTTCCATTGCCATTTCTTCTTCTTCATCTTTCAAATAACCATAAACAATATCTTCGGCTGTGACTACACCAACTAAATTTCCCTTTCCATCAAAAACAGGCAGACCGCCAATTCTATTATCAGATAAAACTTTAGCTGCTTCCTGTACTGTATTATCTGTTTTTATAGTTATTAAATCTACTGACATAAATTCTTTTACTGCAGCCTTTAAATCCTTTTCCGAAATTATATCACCATCTGTGAGTATTCCAACCAGTTTATCATCTTCTACAACCAGCAGACGTCCTATTTTATTAATGGAAAGTATCTTTTCTGCTTCCAGTATAGTCGTAGTCGGTTCTACTGTAATCGGACCTTCAGTCATGATATCTTTAACTAACATCATATCTGCTCCCTTCTTTGCCAACCCTCTGAAAAAAATAAAAAATTTCCTTCTCAACAATACTTACCACTGCATATGCAGCAATACCTTCTCCTCTACCTATAAAACCCATTTTTTCATTGGTTGTTCCTTTAAGATTTATTTTATTTTTTTTGATATTCATTTCCCTGCTGAGTGATTCTATTATTTTATCACTATAGGGATAAATTTTGGGTTTTTCTGCTACCAGAGTTAAATCACAATTGTTAATTACATAACCAGAACTCTCCACTCTCTCTACTACAGTTCTGAGCAGTTTTAGACTGCTGATATCTTTATACTGTGGATCATCATCTGGAAAATACTTTCCAATATCTCCTTCAGCTAAAGCACCTAAAAGTGCATCCATTAGTGCATGTGTAAGCACATCTGCATCTGAATGTCCCATAAGCCCTTTTGTTGATGGAATCACTACTCCACCTATTATGAGTTTTCTGTCTGAAGAAAACTTGTGACTGTCATAAGCAAATCCAACTTTAAACAATTATCTTCGCTCCCTTATAACCAGTTCTGCCTGAAATAGGTCTTCAGGTGTAGTTATTTTAAAATTATTGTATTCTCCATTAACTACAAAAACGCTGTGCCCATATTCTTCTACTATTGATGCATCATCAAGTGCTGTATCCCGTTCAAAGTCCTTATGTGCATTTATTATTAAATCTTTTTTGAATGCCTGTGGTGTCTGTATTGCAGATAACTTTTCTCTTTCCAGAGTTTCAACTACAAATCCATCTTTTACTATTTTTACAGTATCTTTTACCTTTACTCCACATGTAACTGCATCATGTTTCAAAACCTCTACATAGCACCTTTCAATCAATTCAACACTGAGCAGAGGTCTTGCTCCATCATGAACCATTACATATTCGACAGTCTGACTGAATCCACACAATCCATTATAAACTGAATCTTTTCTTGTCTTTCCACCTTCTACCATTGTTAAATTTATATCCCTTTTCAAAAAAAAGGGTTGAATTTTTTGCTGAAAAAAATTTTTTTCATCCGGATGCAGTACTACAACTATTTCTGCAGCTTTTCCCCAGTCAACAAAAGCTTTTAAAGTATGGTACAAAATAGGTTTTGAGCCAAGCTGTAGATACTGCTTATTTATTTCTCTATTCATTCGGCGGCCCTGTCCTGCGGCCGGTATTACGATTCCTATTTTCTCCATAGCTTTTCACTCTTTCTACATTGCATTTTCATTAACTTTAGGTTTAGCAAAAATCATTCTCCCTGCTGCAGTCTGCAGTACACTGGTAACAAGTACTGAAATATTATCACCCATATATTTAACACCTTCCTCAATTACTATCATAGTGCCATCATCTAAATAGGCAACACCCTGCCCATCTTCTTTACCTTTTTTAATAACTTTTACATCCATTTCTTCTCCAGGTAAGACCACTGGTTTTACTGCATTTGCCAGCTCATTTATATTTAATACAACAACACCTTGAAGGTCAGCAACTTTATTTAGGTTATAATCATTAGTAAGTATTTTAGCATCAATAATTTGTGCTAATCTGACAAGTTTGCTGTCAACTTCTGCAATTTCTTCAAAATCTTTTTCTACTATTTTAACATCAATCTTTGCAGTATTCTGCATCTTTTTTAATATATCCAGACCTCTTCTACCTCTATTTCTTTTTAGTGCATCTGAAGAATCTGCAATATGTCTGAGTTCTTCTAATACAAATTCTGGAATTATTAATTTACCTTCTATAAAATCAGTTTTACATATATCATAAATTCTTCCATCAATTATTACACTAGTATCGAGAATTTTATCACTGCTGCTGTTTTTATTCTGCATATATTCCATGCTATTTTTACTGCTGTCAAACAAAAATTTGCTGATATCTTTTTCCCTGTTTAAAGCAAGTGCAAAACCCATGTAGGTGAAAGTAACATTAATAAGAATCTGAATAGGCATTCCGACTCTTGGAATTTTAGGAATCGAAAAAACAAAATTTATAATAGCACCAAAAATAAGACCAATTATAAGTCCAATAATTCCAATTATTATTTTTTTCCAGGTTATTTCTTTTAACTTTATTTCAAATCCTGCAATAAGAGAAAGAGATCTTTCTAAAATATAATAGATAAGAAAAAACCCGGTAGCAGTTCCAATTACTATACCGAGAAATTGTGTGGTTAAAAATAAATCATTCCAATTCTGCCAGCTAAATTTATAATCACTGGCAAGGGAAAATACATATACAAGATTATATCCTATAATTCCACCAAAAATACCAAAAATAACTCTCATAATTTTTTTTAACATTATATCACCTCCTTTTCCATCTGTTTAGTTATAATTGTTACTCTTCATTATCCTCTTCATGTTCAGCAAAAAGTTTATCTAGTTTTTCCTGAATATCCTCTTTTGACATATCTTTTGCAAGAACCAGTTCACTAATTAAAATCTGTCTTGCATTGCTGAGCATTTTCTTTTCTCCTGTAGAAAGACCTTTTTCCTGATCTCTAATAGTCAAATTACGTACTACTTCCCCAACTTCAAAAATATCGCCTGTTTTAAGTTTTTCCATATTGGCCCTGTATCTCCGATTCCAATTCTGTGACATTTTGCTTTTATCACCTCTCAGCAGATCAAAAACCTCATCTGCTGTCTGCTCATCAATTACTCGTCTAATTCCTATCTCATCAACTTTCTCTACCGGGATCATTACCTTCATTTCCCCAATTGGAAGTTTCATTATATAATACTCTTTTTTTTCATCTAATATAGTTTTAGTCTCTATGGAAACAATAGTACCTGCACCATGATTAGGATAGACGACTTTATCACCTATTTTATACATATGATCCACTCCTCTTTAATAAAAGCAACAAAATACCATAATATAATTATAACATCCACTATTTTACCCGTCAATCTCATAAATTTATGTTATATATGTCTGTCCAGCAGAACCTGATCTCTTAATCTCCTCAAACCATCCTTAATAGCCTGTGCCCTTACTTCTCCAATTCCATCTACATCATCCAGTTCATCTACTGATGCCCTGATCACTTCCTGCAGTTTATCAAAATGTTCTACTAAATTTTCTATAACCGGCATCGGCAGTCGAGGTATTTTGCGGAGAATCCTGTATCCCCTCGGTGAAATTGACTGATCAAGTGCATTAACACTACCGCTGTATCCCAGTGCTTTGCTTATAGTGTTTAAAGTAAGTATTTCATCTGAAGACCAGTCAGTCAACTCTTCCAACAGATTTTCTGGTTTGGGCTGTTCCTCATCATCTTTTGCTTCAGCAATATAATCTTTAATCAGCAAAATTCCCTCTTCTTTTACATTTGTAACAAGTTCTTCAAGCTGCATTTTTATCAATCTGCCTTCTGTACCCAGTTCAGAAATATATTTTTCAATCTCACGCTGAATTTTCAAAACCATCTCTGTTCTCTGTATTACTGTTACCACATCTGAAATTGTAACTAGATCTTCAAACTCCAGAGCACTTAAATTTGTTAACGCCTGATCAAAAACAGAGCGGTATTTTTCCAGAGTCTGAACTGCCTGGTTGGCTTTTGTTAGTATTACCCCTATATCTTCTAAAATATGTTTATAATCTGCTTTATAAATAGTTATTATGGATCTTCTTTCCGAAATAGCTATTACAAGTTCTCCGGTCTGTTTTGCAACTCTTTCTGCAGTTTTGTGTCTGGTGCCTGTCTCAGTAGATGGTATAGTTGGATCAGGAATAAGCTGAGCATTTGCAACCAGTATCTTTTCCGCATCACGGTCAAGTACAATGGCTCCATCCATTTTGGCAAGTTCATATAGTTTAGTTGGTGTAAAAGAAGTATTAATCTCAAAACCATCGTTAACCAGAGAAAGTGTCTCCTCACTATCTCCAACAATCAGAAGAGCTCCTGTCTGTGCACGAAGTATATTTTCCAGGCCTTCTCTAAAATCTGTACCTGGTGCTAATATTTTCAAAATATCCAGCAGTTTTTCGTCATACTGTTCCATCTCTTCACCTCACTATTTATTAAAAATTATTTTTATAAATTCATTTATATTTTTTATCCCATCTATTGTGGTTTCTGGATTAAATTCAATTTTATCAAGACTGGCTTCGGGGATAATAATATGTTTAAAGCCAATTTTTTTTAATTCATTAATTCTTTTTTCTATCTGTCCAACTGCTCGAACTTCACCAGCAAGGCCAATTTCTCCAACCACAGCCATCTTATTATTTAAAGCAATATCTCTATAACTGGAAATTATAGCCGCTGCAATACCGAGATCAAGTCCAGGTTCTTCAACCGATAAACCACCTGTAATATTGACATTAACATCCTGATCTCTAAAATTTACTCCCAGACGTTTCTCCAATACCGCAAGCAGCAGTGATACCCTTTTGTAATTCACACCTGTTGTCAGCCGCTGTGGAGAAGAAAAAGCAGCATCTGTAACAAGAGATTGAACTTCTACAAGAAGTGTTCTGCTCCCTTCCAAAACAGGCACAACTATAGAACCTGAAACTCCTTCAAGCCTTTCATTAATAAAAAAACTGGACGGATTTTTAACTTCCTCTATTCCTGAAGAGGTCATCTCAAAAACACCAATTTCATTGGTAGATCCAAAGCGATTTTTTCTTGCTCTGAGCATTCTGTACATATGATAATTATCTCCTTCAAATTGAAGTACAGTATCAACTAAATGTTCCATTACTCTAGGTCCGGCCAGCTCTCCTTCTTTTGTTACATGACCAATTAAAACAATTGGTATTCCAGTTGTTTTTGCCAGTTTTAAAAGCCGTGATGTAATCTCTTTTACCTGTGCCATATTTCCAGGTGCAGAATCTTTTTCTGGTATATGCACAGTCTGAATAGAATCAACAACAATAAAACTGTAATCCTGATTTTCTGACAGGTGATTTTCAAACAGAGTATAATCAGTTTCAGTAAAAATATTTAGATTATCATTAACACATTTCAATCTTTCTGCACGCATTTTTAACTGCTGAGCCGATTCTTCTCCAGAAAAATAAAGAGTTTTTCCATATTTTTCACTAAAAAGAGAAGCCACCTGAAGTATCAGTGTTGATTTACCAATACCAGGGGCTCCACCAAGCAAAACTAGAGAACCAGCTACAATTCCCCCTCCTAAAACTCTGTCCAATTCTTCAATGCCACTCGTAAGGCGCTGTTTTTCTACTGCAGCAATTTTAGTTATAGGAAGAGGCTCATTGTTTTCTTTTACTCCAATTTCTATTCTTGTTTTTTTATTTTTTGGATCTTCAATTTTTTCTACAAAAGTATTCCAGTTTCCACAGCTGGAACATCTTCCCATCCAATTAACTGATTTATATCCACATTCTTTGCAAACATAATATCTTTTTTCTTTAGCCATATATCTGTACTCCTGAATAGATAATTTTTTCTTTAAATAACTTCTGTTTCCATATAATTATATCATTTTTTACAACTTTTTACAAGCTATCTGCGTACTTAATATGAACTATGCTGACCATTATTTTTTTGTAAATTTAAGTTCATTTCCATCATAATCTATCTCCACTTTACTGCCTTCTTCTATTTCTTTATCGAGTATTTTTATTGATAATGGATTCTCAATCTGTTTTTGTATTGTTCTGCGCAGAGGTCTAGCACCAAATTCTGCATCATATCCATCTTCAGCTAGCTTAATTTTAGCTTTTTCTGTTACTTCAATTTTAATAGATTTTTCTTCCAGGCGTTTTCTTAAATCGTCAAGCATTAAATCAACAATTTCTTTTATATGATCTTTACTGAGGGAGTGGAATACTATTGTTTCATCAAGGCGGTTCAAAAATTCAGGTCTAAATGTTCTTCTCAACTGAGACATTACATTGTCTTTCATAGATTCATAATCAGCCTTTTCATCAAATTCTGCTTTAAAACCAAGCTGAGACTGCTTTTCTATAAAGTCCGCACCAACATTTGAAGTCATTATTACTATTGTGTTTTTAAAGTCCACTTTTCGTCCATGTGTATCTGTTAAAACTCCATCTTCCAGAATTTGGAGCAGTACATTAAATACATCTGGATGTGCTTTTTCTATCTCATCAAATAGAATTACAGAATATGGCCTTCTTCTTACCGGTTCAGTAAGCTGTCCACCTTCATCATGACCTATATAGCCTGGAGGTGATCCTACAAGTCTTGAAACTGAATGTTTCTCCATATATTCAGACATATCTATTCTAATCATTGCATCTTCATCATTAAACATTGCTTCGGCCAGTGTTCTTGCAAGTTCTGTTTTACCAACACCTGTAGGTCCTAAAAAAATAAATGAACCAATTGGTCTTTTAGGATCTTTTAATCCAGCTCTGGCTCTTCTTACTGCTTCAGAAACAGCCTTGATTGCTTCATCCTGCCCTATTACCCTTTTGTGAAGTTCATCTTCCAGCCGCATTAGACGCGATGTTTCTTCTTCTTCAAGTTTTGTGACAGGTATACCTGTCCAGCTGGATACTATTTCTGCTATATCTTCAGGTGTTACAACAGATTCTGTCATTCCCTTTTTTTGTTCCCAGCTGTTTTTTAGTTCTTCCATTTCTTTTTTTAGCTCTTTTTCTTTATCTCTCATTCTAGCTGCTTTTTCAAACTCCTGATTTTTTACAGCTGCTTCTTTTTCTTTTTCAGCCTCTTCTATTTTTTTATTAAGCTCTTTAAATTCTTTCGGCCTGGTATTACTGCTGAGGCGCACTTTAGATGCTGCCTCATCTATTAAATCTATAGCTTTATCAGGCAGAAAACGATCTGAAATATATCTGTGAGAAAGCAGAACTGCAGACTCTAATGCTTCATCACTGATTTTAACTTTATGGTGTGCTTCATATGGATCTCTTAAACCTTTAAGAATATCTATTGCCTGTTCTGTAGTATTTTCTTCAATTAAAATAGACTGAAAACGTCTTTCTAATGCAGCATCTTTTTCTATATATTTTCTGTATTCATCAAGTGTAGTTGCACCAACAGCCTGAAGTTCTCCCCGTGCCAGAGCAGGTTTCAAAATATTTGCTGCATCTATTGCACCTTCTGCTGCTCCTGCTCCTACAAGTGTGTGCATCTCATCAATAAATAATATTATATCACCACTATTGATAATTTCATTCATTACTGACTTTAACCTCTGTTCAAATTCACCCCGATATTTTGAACCGGCAACAAGAGCACTTAAATCAAGAGAAACAACTCTTTTGTCTAAAAGAAGTTCTGGTACATTTTCACTAATAATCATCTGTGCCAACCCTTCAACTATCGCAGTTTTACCAACTCCCGGTTCTCCAATTAAAACCGGATTATTTTTGGTCCTTCTGCTCAATACCTGTATTACTCTATGAATTTCTTTATCTCTCCCAATAACAGGATCTAACTTGTTTTCCCTGGCCATTTCTGTTAAATCTCGGCTGTATTCATCCAGATTGTTTGTTTTTCTTTTTGATGATTTTGATTTTTTCTTCAGATTGTCTTTACCGCCAAGTAAATCCACTATTTCTTCTTTTATATTTTCTAAATCACTGTTTAATTCTATTAGTATTCTTACTGCAACACCCTCTCCTTCTCTAATTAATCCCAAAAGAAGGTGTTCTGTACCTATATAATTATGCCCCATTTTTCTTGCTTCATCCATAGCCAGATTTAACACTTTTTTACTTCTGGGAGTCAGACCAATAGATCCATTCACTTCATTTTTGCCTTCACCAATCATTTCAATTATCTTTTCTCTAACATTTTCTACACTAATATTATTGTCAATTAAGGCACGAGCTGCTATTCCCTGACCTTCTTTTATAAGCCCATACAAAATATGCTCTGTACCTACATAGCTGTGCTTTAAATCTAAAGCTCCTTTTTCAGCCAGACTGAGAACTTTTCTAGCTCTTTCAGTAAATTTTGCAAACATTCTCTTCACTCTCCCTTATATCAATTTATTTTTAATTACTTCTGATCTAATGATATTCAAATTTTCTTGATCAATATTTTCTTCACTAATTTGTAAGTGAGCTGGCCTTACATTAATTAATAAATCACTGAAAAAATCATTTTCTACATCTCCTTTTTCAATTAAACCTGTATCATGTCCAAATTTAACTTTTGCCAATAGTTTTAAAGCTTCTTCCTCTTCAATTTGATGCGAATATTTTAAAATTCCTAAAGATCTCTGAACACTATCTTTTATATTATCATATTTATTATTAATTAAAAGCTGTCTGCTTTTTCTTTCCTCATAAATTATATGGCCCAATATGCTGTATAAATTTTCAATTATTTCTTTTTCAGAATGACCCAATGTTATTTGATTTGAAATCTGATAAAGACCACCACTGGAACTGCTTCCTTCGCCATAAACACCTCTAACTGTTAAACCAAATTTTCCTATTGCTCCCAAAATATTTCTTAATCTCCCGGTTAAAGTTAGAGCAGGTAGATGACACATTGCTGAAGCTCTCAAACCTGTACCAACATTTGTCGGACATGAGGTTAAATAACCCAATTTTTCGGAAAATGCATAATCAACATCTTCTTCTATTTTATCATCAAGCAAATCAATTTTTTCCCATAATTCATTAAAATTTAATCCAGGAGATATAATCTGTATTCTCAGGTGATCTTCTTCATTTATCATTACACTTATATTGTCATTTATAACTAAAGCTCTTTCACTATTTTCCCTTGCATGTTCAGCACTAATAAAATTTTTTTCATAAAGCAGCTCTTTTTCAATATTATCAAGCTGGTCCATTTTCATAAACATATAATCATCAGAAGAAAAAACTTCTACATTATTTTTTAAAAAAGCAATAATTTCACTTCTTGTTTTTCTATCAGCTTTATTTGGAAAAAGAAAATTTTCTAAATTTCTTGCAAGTCTAATCCTGCTGCTGACCACAACATCTTTTTCTGGCCCTTTTCCAATCAGCGGATTATTAAATTCTTTTACTTTATTCATCTTTAATCTTCCTCCATGCTGTTTTTTATTACACGGATTTTATCTCTAATTTCAGCTGCCTTTTCAAAATTTTCCTCTGCAACAGCTTCATCCATCAATTTTTTTAATTTATTGATATCTCTTCTGTATTTAACTGTATCTCTAATTTTTCTTGGGATTTTACCAGAATGATAGGTACTTCCATGAATTCTTTTCATCAACGGTTCAAGTTTCTCTGAAAAAGCATCATAACATTCAGCACAACCAAAAAGACCTTTTTGAGAAAATTCTTCAAAACTGGATCCACATCTGCTGCATACTTTCCTACTCTTACTGTTATTATTATCTTTAATCTCCTTTTCATTTTCAAATAGATGTGAGTTTAAAACTCCTGATAAAAATTTCTGAAAACTCAGATTGTTATCCGGAGCAAAATTAATGTGTCCTGTCTCCTCTGCGCATTTTTCACATAAATGCAGTTCCTGTTTATGTCCATTTACAATTTTAGTCAAATAAACAACTGCTTCATTTTTTTTACATCGATCACAGAGCATCATTAATCCTCCTCCACTTTAAAAATAACTTCAAGCATATTTTCCATCAGTCTGGACCGCAAATAATCTCTTTCCGGCAGACTGATGCCTATTACATCTCTGTGTACTACCATCTTCATCAAATAATACTCTCTTTTAGAAATAAAATCATTTTCATACAGCCTATTTATAATTCCTTCTGCCTCTTTTTGACTTATTGGTTCATCCTTTAGATTTGATATTATCTGCTGTATAACCTTTTTGCTGGAATTCAGCTTCACTCGAATAATCCTAATAAATCCACCTCCACCACGCTGACTTTCTACAACATATCCTTTTTCTACTGTAAATCTTGTATCTAAAACATAATTAATCTGTGAAGGAGCACAGTCAAAGTTATCAGCAAGCTGATTTCTTTTAATCTTAACTCGTCCTTTATACTTATTTAACTGCTGCCTTAAATAATTTTCTATTTGATCGGATAAACTTGCCATAATAATCGCCTCCTGTCTTTGACTATTCTTGACCTTTTATTATATAATACAATATTTATGAAAAAATGCAAGTTTTTTTCCCTATTTTTATAAAAAAAACCGGCAAAACTTAACTTCCTTTGCCGGTTTTGAGCATATATTCGTTTTTTAGTAAAATTAAAATCTTACCATTGTAATTCTGGAAACTATTTTATTCTTCTGACCAACCCTGAGCTCTTTCTACAGCGCGCTTCCAATTTGAGTAGAGCTTTTCTTTCTTTTCTTCTGCCATACTTGG